>CAINEG010000180.1 GCA_903847655.1 uncultured Bacteroidota bacterium | reverse complement strand
TTGTGCTACAATCTGACTTAAATATACTATAAAAAATACAGATTTAAAACTAGAATTACATTCTAAACAAAACGAAAAGCTATGTCAAACATTGTAAACCGTCCTACTTTCAAAGCTAAGTATGACAATTTCATTGGAGGCAAATTTGTACCTCCAGTGAAAGGTGAATATTTCGATAATATTTCGCCCATTGATGGAAAAGTATTTACTAAAGCTGCCCGCTCTGGCAAGGAAGACGTGGAGTTGGCTATTGATGCTGCACTCAAAGCATTCTCTACTTGGAGCAAATCGGCCCCCACATACCGAAGCAATATCTTAATCAAAATTGCACAGGTGATTGAAGACAATTTAGAATACCTCGCAACCGTAGAAGCCATTGACAATGGCAAGGCCATTAGAGAAACAAGGGCTGCCGACTTACCGCTTTGTGTTGATCATTTTAGGTATTTTGCCGGAGTGATTAGAGCAGAAGAAGGCGCAATCTCAGAGCATGATGAAACAACAGTAAGCATTATTGTGCATGAACCTATTGGTGTAGTGGGTCAAATTATTCCATGGAACTTTCCTTTATTAATGGCTACATGGAAAATTGCTCCAGCTTTAGCTGCAGGTTGCTGCGTGGTATTAAAACCAGCAGAACAAACACCCACTTCTATTTTATGTTTAATGGAACTCATTGCTGATTTATTACCAGCTGGTGTTTTGAATGTAGTGACTGGTTTTGGTCCAGAAGCGGGAAAGCCTTTGGCTACCTCCCCAAGAATTTCTAAAGTTTCTTTTACAGGTGAAACCACCACCGGCAGATTAATTATGCAATATGCTTCTGAAAATTTAATTCCAGTGACCATGGAATTAGGTGGCAAGTCACCTAATATATTTTTCCCATCTGTAGCAGATCATGATGATGCCTTCTTTGATAAAGCTGTAGAAGGTGCAGTAATGTTTGCCTTGAATCAAGGGGAGGTTTGTACTTGTCCTTCTAGAATTTTAGTACACGAAAGTATTTATGAAAAATTTATGAAGCGTGTGGTGGAAAGAACCAAGGCCATTAAAGTAGGTCATCCTTTAGACGGCACTGTAATGATGGGTGCGCAAGCTTCTAATGATCAGTATGAAAAAATATTGTCTTATTTAAAAATTGGAAAAGAAGAAGGAGCTGAAGTTTTATGTGGAGGAGAAGCCAATAAATTAGAAGGGGAATTAGCAGGTGGTTATTATATTCAACCCACTATTTTTAAAGGGCATAATAAAATGCGCGTTTTCCAAGAAGAAATTTTTGGACCAGTAACCAGTGTCACTACTTTTAAAACTACTGAAGAAGCCTTAGCCATTGCCAACGATACTTTGTATGGTTTAGGTGCTGGCGTATGGACAAGAGATGCACATGAATTATATCAAGTACCGCGCGCTATACAAGCGGGACGTGTTTGGGTAAACTGTTACCATGCTTATCCAGCACATGCTCCATTTGGTGGATATAAAAAATCGGGCTTTGGAAGAGAAACACATAAAATGATGTTGGGTCATTACAGACAAACAAAAAATATGCTTATTTCTTATGATAAAAATAAGCTAGGATTTTTTTAGTAG
>CAINEG010000179.1 GCA_903847655.1 uncultured Bacteroidota bacterium | reverse complement strand
GCAAGAATTTAAGCTCTATCAAAAAATAAGACAAAAAAGAAATGGCGCTAAGAAATTCATTCTGCATGACGGCCCTCCTTATGCGAACGGTGATATTCATATCGGCCATGCTGTAAATAAAATCTTAAAAGATATTATTGTTAAGTCGAAAACTTTATCTGGATTTGATGCGCCTTATATTCCAGGATGGGATTGTCATGGCCTTCCAATTGAACTTGTTGTTGAAAAACTCCACGGTAAAAATATTGACCCTAAAAAATTTAGAGAGTTATGTCGAGAATATGCAGCGTCACAAGTTGAAAAACAAAAAAATGATTTTATACGTTTAGGTGTATTAGGAGATTGGGATAAACCATACCTCACCATGAATTTTGAAACCGAGGCTGATATTATGAGAGCGCTCGGGCACATTTACCAAAATGGCTACCTCTACCAAGGAAGTAAGCCAGTGCATTGGTGTGTTGATTGTGGTTCGGCATTAGCTGAGGCAGAAGTTGAATATGAAGATAAAACTTCTCCAACAATTGATGTAGGCTTTAAGGTTACAGATAGCGAATCTTTAAAAAATATATTTAATATTAAAGAAATAACAGATACGTTTGCAGTCATATGGACAACCACACCTTGGACGCTCCCGGCAAACCAAGCGGTATGTGTTCATCCAGATTTGAATTATGGTTTGTATAGTACTGAAAAAGGCAATCTCATACTTGCTGAAGATTTGGCTGACAAAAATATTGCGTATTATGGTTTTGAGTCTTTTAATAAATTAGCTTCTTGTAAAGGCCAGGCTCTAGAACACCTCAAGCTTAATCATCCATTTTATAAAAAGAATGTACCTATCATATGTGGTGATCACGTCACTCTAGATGCTGGTACCGGCCTTGTGCATACAGCTCCCGCTCATGGTTTAGAAGATTATGCAGTGGGTATGCGATATCAATTGCCTGTAGATAATCCAGTGAATGAAGAAGGCAAATTTTATTCTTTTGTAGAACAATTTGCAGGTGAAAGTATCTGGGAGGCTAATAAAAAAATTATTGAAACATTAAGTGCAAATCAATGTTTATTTGCTTCGAAAAAATTATCACATAGTTACCCACATTGCTGGCGCCATAAAACACCGGTGATTTTTAGAGCAACACGCCAATGGTTTGTCGGCATGAATCAGGAAAATAATAAAAAAACATTGCGTGACAAAGCAAACGAAGCCGTAAGCCATACAACCTTTTATCCTGAATGGGGTAAAGCTCGCTTGGAGGCGATGATTAAGAACCGTCCTGACTGGTGTGTTTCACGTCAAAGAAATTGGGGTGTTCCTATGCCGTTTTTTGTCCATAAGGAAACTTACGAGTTACATCCGCGAACAAATGAATTAACGGAGCTCGTTGCTAAAGAGGTTGAGAAATCAGGTATTGAGGCTTGGTTTAATTTAGATGCAAAGACCTTGCTTGGCGAGGATGCCAATCAATATAAAAAAATAAGTGACACATTGGACGTTTGGTTTGATTCTGGAACGACACATGCATCCGTATTAAAAAAACGTGAAGATTTGTCTTATCCAGCCGATCTTTATTTAGAAGGTTCAGATCAACATCGAGGTTGGTTCCAATCTAGTTTGCTGACAGGCTGTGCAATTGACGGAAGAGCGCCTTACGAATCTCTTCTTACGCACGGCTTTGTCGTGGATGGTAGTGGACACAAGATGAGTAAATCAAAAGGCAATGTTGTAGCGCCTCAAAAAGTTATGGATCAATATGGTGCGGATATTTTAAGGTTCTGGGTAGCTTCAACGGATTACTCCGGTGAACTTACTATTTCAGACGAAATTTTAAAGCGTGTTGCAGAAGGATATCGACGTATACGAAACACCTTACGCTTTTTATTGGCTAATCTCGGTGACTTTGATGCTAAAAAAGATTTGCTTCCGGTGAAAGAATGGTTATCAATCGATCGCTATGCATTATTCTTAACACATCAACTACAAGACCATATCAAGCAAGATTATATGTCTTACGAATTTCATTTAGGGATACAAAAATTTGTAAGCTTTTGCTCTGAAGACTTGGGTGGATTCTATCTTGATATCTTAAAAGACCGACTTTATACATCAAATGAAAATTCAAAAGGAAGACGCGCTGCACAAAGTGCAATCTTTCATATTTCGCATGCCCTAATGAGATTGATGGCGCCTGTTTTAAGTTTCACCGCAGATGAAATTTGGCAGATTCTCATGCCACAAAGTGATGAATTAGTATTTATGGATACATGGTATGACATTCCAGCTCATGAGTTGAATACTAGAGAGTTATTAGCATGGGAACATATTATTCATGTACGTGCGATCGCCAATAAAAAAATTGAAGAATTACGTGAAAAAGGTTTGGTCGGTTCTTCACTTCAAGCTGAGATTGATATTTATGCATCAGGTGACATTTATCAATCCTTGTCATTGCTTCACGAAGATCTTAAGTTTGCCATGATTACATCGCATGCAAAGCTTCATGAAAGACAGGGTGATTTACATATCGATGTTCGCGCAAGTGAGCATAAGAAATGTGATCGATGTTGGCATTATCAAGAAGAAGTTGGATCTCACCATGAACATCCAACTATTTGCAATCGATGCATTAGTAATCTTTTTGAAAAAGGCGAAGTAAGATCTCATGCTTAAGTATATTGTGATTGCATTCTTGATTGTTATTTTGGATCTCATATCCAAACAATGGATATTTAATCATTTAGATTTAGGTAGTGCTTTGGTAATAACTTCATTTCTTAATATTGTGCATTTTCAAAATACGGGCGCTGCCTTTAGTTTTTTAAGTGAAGCTTCTGGTTGGCAGAGATATT
>CAINEG010000178.1 GCA_903847655.1 uncultured Bacteroidota bacterium | reverse complement strand
CGGCTGTGAATAATTTTGGAGTGAAAGAAATGCTAGATACTTTTATTCAAATAGCACCGGTCCCAAGAGATAGAGAAACGAGCGTAAGAACCTTGGCAGTAGGTGAAGATAAATTCAGTGGCTTTATATTTAAAATACATGCCAACTTAGATCCAAAGCACCGTGACCGTATTGCCTTTATGCGTGTATGTAGCGGAAAGTTTGAACGTAATACCTATTATAAACATGTTAGGCTAGATAAAGAGGTGCGTTTTAGTAACCCCTATAGTTTCTTAGCACGCAGTAAAGACGTTATTGAAGACGCCTATGCAGGAGATGTAGTAGGTTTATTTGATACAGGTAATTTTAAAATAGGAGACACACTTACAGAAGGGGAGAAATTTTATTTCACTGGCATACCTACTTTCTCACCAGAGATATTTAAGGAACTCGTCAATAAAGATCCTTTAAAAACCAAACAACTTGAAAAAGGTATTACTCAGTTAACTGATGAAGGGGTGGCGCAATTGTTCACGCAGTTTGGGGGCAATAAAAAAATTATTGGTTGTGTGGGCGATTTGCAATTTGAAGTAATTCAGTATCGTTTATTACAAGAATACGGTGCGGCCTGTGAATTTAGAACCCTGCCTTTTTACAAAGCTTGTTGGTTAACGTCTAAGGATCAAAACAAACTACATGATTTTTTAAGATTCAAGCAACAGAATGCTGCCTTGGATAAAGATGAAGCACCCGTTTATTTGGCACAAAGTGAATGGTTCTTGAATACAGAAATTACGAACAACCCCGATATCACCTTTCATTTCACCAACGAGGTCAATAAATAAGGCGCTAATTATTATTTAATAAAAAAGTATGAAGTCCACAACGCTCAAACAAAATAAAGTAAACATAATCACCCTAGGTTGTAGTAAGAACTTAGTGGACAGTGAAATGCTGAGCGGACAATTATTGGCCAATGAAATAGAGGTGGTGCATGAGAATAAAAAATTTGACCACAATATAGTAGTGGTGAATACCTGTGGTTTTATTGATAAAGCCAAGGAGGAAAGTGTAAATACTATTTTAGACCAGGTAGCCTTAAAGAAAAAAGGAAAATTAGACAAGGTATATGTGACGGGTTGTTTGAGTGAGCGATATAGAACCGATTTGGCCTTGGAAATTCCTGAGGTAGATGCTTGGTTTGGTACCATGGAACTGCCTTTAATGTTGAATCAATTGAATGCCGATTATAAAGCAGAATTATTAGGGGAAAGATTATTAAGTACCCCTTCACATTATGCTTATTTAAAAATAAGTGAGGGTTGTAATAGAACCTGTTCTTTCTGTGCCATTCCACTCATGAGAGGCCAGCATGTAAGTAAAACCATAGAGCAATTGGTAGCTGAAGCAGAAGGCTTGGTGAAAAAAGGAGTAAAAGAAGTAATGTTAATTGCGCAGGAGTTAACTTATTACGGGTTGGATATTTATAAAAAAAGAGCACTACCCGATTTATTAAATGCACTAGCAGATGTAAAAGGCTTAGAGTGGATACGTTTACATTATGCCTATCCAAGTAAATTTCCACTAGAAGTATTGGAAGTAATGAGAAAGCGGGACAATATTTGTAAATACATTGACATTCCTTTACAACATGCAAGCAATAATATGCTGGCTGCTATGAAGCGTAATATTACGCGTGAGGAAATGGGTGAATTGATTCAAGAAATTCGCAAGCGTGTGCCGGGTATTGCCATTCGCACTACTTTAATTGCAGGATTCCCTGGAGAGACATTAGAAGACATCGAAGAGTTAAAAGAATTTTTAATAGAGCATCAATTTGATAGAGTAGGTATTTTCACTTATAGTCACGAAGAAAATACTTCGGCACATGATTTAGTAGATGATGTGCCTGCGGCAGAAAAGCAAAGACGCGCCGAAGAGATAATGGAAGTGCAACAAGAAATTAGTTTGGCCAGAAACCAGGCCAAAGAAGGTTTAGTATTAAAGGTACTAGTAGATAAAAAAGAAGCAGGCAGGTATTTAGGCCGCACCGAATTTGATAGTGTAGAGGTAGACAACGAAGTGGTCATCAATACTACCAAGCGCTTAAAACCAGGTGATTTTGTAATGGTTAAAATAACCAAGGCCTATGATTATGATTTAGAAGGGGAATTGGTGGACTAGGGCTTTGATATTCATTATTTTTCGTTAATTTGAAATCCTATTTTAATATAAAAACTACCTATTATGGCCATAGATTGGAAAGGAGTATTCCCAGCAGTAACCACAAAGTTTACTAGTGATGATACATTAGATTTAGCCTTATTTACCACTAACATACATGCGCAAATGGCAGCAGGGGTGAATGGGATTATTTTAGGCGGCACTTTGGGAGAGTCCAGTGTGCTTACCAATGCAGAAAAAGAAATCCTAGTTAAGGAAACAGTTAAAATAGTCAACGGAAAAATTCCAGTGGTCATAAATATTGCTGAAGGCAGTACTTCTGTGGCCATTCAATGTGCGAAGGATGCAGAAAATTGGGGAGCGAAGGGTTTAATGTTGCTTCCTCCTATGCGTTATAAATCGGATCACCGTGAAACTGTGCAGTATTTTAAAGATATTGCTGCAAGTACTAGTCTTCCTATCATGATCTACAATAACCCGGTGGATTATAAAATTGAAGTCACTATTGATATGTTTGCTGAATTAGCAAGCGTGCCGAATATTCAAGCAGTAAAAGAATCTACCCGAGATATTACCAATGTCACTAGAATGCGTAATAAATTTGGCGATAGATTCAAGTTATTATGTGGCGTGGATACATTGGCATTAGAAGAATTATTAGTTGGAGCCGATGGTTGGGTAGCAGGTTTAGTATGCGCCTTCCCTGCAGAAACAGTGGCGGTATATAAATTAGCTAAAGCAGGTAAGATTGCAGAAGCGACCGAAATATACAGATGGTTTATGCCTTTATTAGAATTAGACATTCATCCTAAGCTAGTTCAATACATCAAATTTGCAGAAGCCAAGGCAGGTATTGGTTCTGAAACAGTGAGAAAGCCAAGATTAATTTTAGAAGGGGAGGAAAGAAAAAGAATCGAATCCATTATTGATACTGGTTTAAAAAACAGACCTACACTTCCTGAATTTCATAGTTTATAAATTATACCAATTACCCAATGAGCAATATTTCTGAAATCACTAAAAAGGCGGCAACTGCATTTGAGCAGTATGCTTTTACCACGCCTTTGCAAAGGGCCAATTTTTTAGAAACCATTGCTACTAACATTGAAGCATTGGGTGATACTTTATTAGCGCAAGCCAATAAAGAAACCAATCTACCCCTGCCTCGTTTAACAGGCGAAAGAGGACGTACTTGTTTTCAACTACGCATGTTTGCCACTATGTTAAAGGAAGGTAACTATGTAGAAGCAAGTATTGATACTGCCATTCCTACTAAAACACCTCCTAAGCCAGATATTCGTAAAATGATGCATCCCATTGGGCCCGTAGTGGTTTTTGGTGCAAGTAATTTTCCTTTTGCTTATTCTACTGCAGGAGGAGACACAGCCAGCGCGCTAGCAGTGGGTTGTTCTGTTATTGTAAAGGCACATCCAGCACATTTAGCTACATCAAATATGGTGGCAGCAGCCATTGTGCAAGCAGCAAAAGCAACTCAAATGCCTGAAAATGTTTTTCAGCATGTTACCGATACTAGTTTTGAAACAGGTAAGGCCTTAGTACAAGATGAAAATATATATGCTGTAGGATTTACGGGTTCAAGAACAGGAGGCCGCGCTTTATTAGATTATGCAGGCACAAGAAAAAACCCCATTGCGGTATTTGCTGAAATGGGTTCTGTAAATCCAGTGCTTTTATTGCAAGATGCATTAGAAAAAAATGCAGAAACGATTGCAAAAAATTATGCAGGCTCTATTACTTT
>CAINEG010000177.1 GCA_903847655.1 uncultured Bacteroidota bacterium | reverse complement strand
GCTGGCATTAAGAATGTAGGTTCTTATGACAGTATGCCTGCCCCTGGTTTTTGTATTCATGAAATGGGCACAGCGCGTATGGGTAAAGATCCTAAGACATCGGTGTTGAATAAATGGAACCAAATGCATGAAGCCAAAAATGTATTTATCACAGATGGCTCTGCCATGGCTTCTTCGGCTTGTCAAAATCCGTCTTTAACTTATATGGCTTTGACTGCAAGAGCAGCCGACTTTGCAGTAAGTGAATTAAAAAAAGGAAATCTGTAAAGATTTCCTTTTTTATACTTACTATATTAATAACTTATTAATTCCTGTGTCTTATATTAGAAGCTCCAGTTGAATTTGATTCCTTCACACTAGGATTGCCCTTATAATCTAAGGAACTAGCCCCTGAACACGTTGCTTTTAGCATTTCAGTGACATGGATATTGACATGACTTGCTCCACTTGCATGAACAACTGCCCCTTTTGTCATCAATCCATACAATTTAGCATCGCTGGCTCCAGAAATCTCTATGGACAAATCATCCGTATTTCCTTCTAATTCAATATTGGAGGCACCGCTACTTTCAATTAAAACATTATTAGCAGTCACTTTTCCTTTGTAATCAGAGGCGCCACTTAATCTATAATCAAGCGTACCTGCTTTTATTTCTCCATGAAAATCAGAAGCCCCTGTTAATTTAATTCTGATCTTTGGTGATTCAATGGTATTCACTAAATGCACATTGCTTGCGCCCGAAGCTGTGATGGCATCAATGTCTTTAATACTTACATAGGCCTTGGTTTTATAATTGCCCCATTTTTTCCAACTAAACCATGTGCCATTGTCTCCTAATCTAATTATTAAAGTACCTCCTACAACTTCTGTGACGATATGGTCTCTGATGTCTTCTTCAGATGCACTCACGGCTACTTCATTGGTATTAGATTGTGTAAGGTATAGATCTATCGCACTTGAAATACTAATAGCGTTAAAACTAGGCACTTTTCTTACCTGCGCATGATTGTCATAGACTACCGAGGTTTTGTTTTGAGCACTTAGCGTACAACCTGTTATTAAAATAAGTCCTAAGAATATCTTTTTCATAATTAGATGGTTTATTTACTTAAAACGTAAATACGAACCTAAAGTTACAGTGAATGGTATTATTTTTCTGCTTATTTTTGTGCCGTCCTCGGGGTGCTGTAAAAGGCTGAGAAAAACCCGTTGAACCTGAACAGGGTAATGCCTGCGAAGGGAAGGTCACCGCATCACGCGCACTTCTCATAGCTATTATACCTGTTCCCAGTATTCATTTTTGAAACATTTAAACTTTAGTTATGACTAAGTTATTGGGAACATTTGCGTTTTTATTAATGGTAGCCAACAGTATGGCTCAAACCAAGCCGTTATCTATTCAAAAGAAAATAGACAGCGCAAGATTACAAACTGATAGTATTCGAAACCTGCCCCCTTTGGAAGTAAGATCGGTTAGAGCCAGTGAAAACAGTCCTTTTGCCATTAGCAACTTAAACAAAGCAGCGATTGAAAAAGTAAATTTTGGTCAAGACCTTCCCTTTCTATTACAGAACACCCCATCTGTAGTAGTGAATTCAGATGCAGGAACCGGTGTGGGTTATACAGGCATTAGAATAAGAGGTACAGATGGTACTAGAATCAATGTCACTTTAAACGGCATCCCCTACAATGATGCAGAAAGCATGATTACCTATTTTGTGGACTTACCCGATTTTGGTTCTAGTTTAAATAGCGTGCAAATACAAAGAGGTGTAGGTACTTCCACCAATGGCGCTGGTGCTTTTGGCGCGACCATTAATTTAGCCACCAACGATTATCATCCCGAAAAATATCTTTCCTTACAATCCAGTGCAGGCTCCTTTAATACATTTAAAAATACTTTTCAATTGGGTACAGGCTTGTTGAATAATCATTTTACGATTGATGGGCGTTTAAGTAATATCAGCAGCGATGGCTATATGGATCGTGCCAAATCCAACTTGAAATCATTTTATTTAAGTACTACCTATTGGGGCGATCAATCTTCTATAAGATTAAATGTTTT
>CAINEG010000176.1 GCA_903847655.1 uncultured Bacteroidota bacterium | reverse complement strand
ATTGAAATAAAAGCCACTTTTTTGGGGGCCCATGCAATACCAGCTGCCTTCAAAGGCAATAAGGACGGGTATTTGCAAATGCTTATTGATGAATTGCTTCCAAAAATTGCTGCAGAAAAATTAGCTTCCTTTATTGATATATTTTGTGAGACCGGTTATTTTACGGTGGAGGATACCGAATTAATTTTAGCAGCAGGAAAAAAATATGGACTAGTTCCTAAAATTCATGTCAATCAGTTTACAGCAATAGGAGGGGTGCAAGTGGGCGTGAAGTACAATGCCTTATCGGTAGATCATTTAGAAGTAATGAGGCCCGAGGATGTCGAAGTTTTAAAGGGTACTCCAACCATGCCCATTGCCTTACCTAGTTGTTCCTATTTTTTAAGCATTCCTTATACCCCTGCGCGTACAATGATAGATGCAGGATTACCCTTGGCCTTGGCCACAGATTACAATCCAGGTTCTACCCCCTCTGGCAATATGAATTTTGTAGTGGCCACTGCTTGTATCAAAATGAATATGACCCCAGAAGAAGCCATCAATGCAGCTACTATCAATGGTGCATATGCAATGGGTTTGTCCAATGAAGTGGGTTCTATAAGCATAGGCAAACAAGCCAATTTAATCTTGACAAAAAATATTCCTTCCTATGCCTTCATTCCTTATTCTTTTGGCAATCCAGCCATTGAAAAAGTGTATTTGAAAGGTGTAGAAATTAAATAATTGTGTACAATGGAAAATAGTATCCTCAAAGGTTTGAATGTAATTTATGAACCGGGCCAAAAAGCAGATTGGACGGGAAGGCAATCTCCTTCTAGTCTAGGTCATCAGTATTGGCATCAAGCTATTGAATTAGGAGACATCAATGCATCGAATAAACAGGAACAAACCACCATTGGAATAGTTGGCTACAGTTGTGACGAAGGGGTTCGAAGAAATTTTGGGCGAGTAGGTGCAGCTAAGGGGCCATTGATGCTTAAAGAAAAATTAGCCAAACTGCCATTGCATCTAGCTACAAAAAAGCTAGTCGATTTTGGACTAGTAAAATGTGTAAAGGAGGATATGGAATCCTGTCAATTGGCTTTTTCAAAAATAATTGAACAATTAATCACCCGAAATATCTTCCCTATTGGCATCGGTGGTGGACATGATATTGCTTACGGGCATTTTATGGGGGTTTACGAGGCATTAATAAATAAACCCAATCATAAAATAGGCATTATTAATTTTGATGCCCATTTTGATTTAAGACCTACTGTGGATGCTACTAATTCTGGCACACCATTCAATCAAATCATTGCAGCGATGAAACAAAAAAATGAAATGGTTGATTATTTTGTCCTTGGCATCCAACAACAATCTAATACGAAAGAATTATTTGATATCGCTAACAAAGAGAATGTTCAATATGTAACTAGTTTCGAATGCGAACCTACTGATGCAGCAATTAAACATGTCCAAGAAAAATTAGCTGCTTTTATTCAGCAAAACGATTATATATATGTGAGCATAGATTTAGATGGATTTTCATCGGCCTATGCGCCTGGCGTGAGTGCACCAAGCCCGCTAGGCTTTGCCCCTCATTTTGTTTATAAAATTTTGAGTTTTATATTTGCCAGCAAAAAAGTAATATCCTGCGATCTTGCAGAGTTGAATCCAACACTAGATCAAGATAATATTACTGCTAATCTAGCCGCTAAATTGGTAGGTCATATTAGTTCAATCGCTTAAATATTTTTCTTATTCTTTTACTTTTTAATTAACTCAAAATAAGTGGCCACGAACCTGTCATTCACAACAGTTCCTTGCACTTTTGCTTTTTTAATGGCATTGCAAAATCCCTCGGTGTCATGTGCATCGCCATGGTCATCAATTCCAGTTCCGTCTACAAAGTAGTTCTTGCCTTTTAATTTAATGGCTAAATGGCAGCCGCCACCTTTCATTTTGTACATACAATTACCACAGGTAGCTTCCACCAAATAGGTAGGATTCTTAGGGATATACACTAATTTTTTCTTACTAGTCTCTTGCGCGTAAGAATTAGAAAAAGAAACTATTATCATCAATAAGAATAATAATTTTTTCATAAAATATATTTAATAATTTAAAACTTAGGCCTTTTAACTATTCTAGACCAAAAATACGATTAAATGTAGAAACCGAAATAGAAGGAAATACATATATTCTTAGCACAAAAATGACTAATTTTGTGTGTTAATTGATAAGCTTAATAATAAGATAAAGCAAAATGAAAAAAATATTAATTCTTGCAGTCGTTTTATTTGTTTCAGTACTCGTAAATGCACAAATTACTAAGGCTGAATTAACTGCCACGGGGCTTACTTGCTCTATGTGTTCGAAGGCTACTTATAAGCAGTTAGTATCTATAGCAGCCATTGATAAAGTAGAACCGGATTTAAACAATACAGCCTTCTTACTTTATTTTAAAAATGGAAGCGCTGTGAACATAGACGACGTTAAAAAGAAAGTAGAAGATGCGGGCTTTTCTGTAGGTGAATTAGTAGTGGTTTTTAATTTTAAAAACCAGCAGGCAGCGAATAACGGAACCTTCACACTAGACAATAACACTTATACTTTTATAGATACAAAGGCAAGCACTTTAAATGGAGAAGTAAAAGTAAAAATTCTAGACAAAGGTTTTATTGTTGACAAAGAGTACAAACAATTAT
>CAINEG010000175.1 GCA_903847655.1 uncultured Bacteroidota bacterium | reverse complement strand
TTTGCACCTGCTGCCTTCATTTGTTCGCAAGCAATTTCAATTCCTTTTATACTTCCCGATATAACTAATTGTCCAGGGCAATTATAATTCGCGGGCACCACGACTTCTCCTGTTTCTTTTTGCACTTGCGCACAAACTTCTTCTACTTTTTCATCGGCCAATGCTAATACTGCAGCCATAGTAGATGCTTGAATTTCACAAGCTGCTTGCATGGCCTTGGCACGTACACTTACTAATCGTAGCGCATCTTCAAAGCTTAAAGTTTTATTAGCCACTAGTGCACTAAACTCGCCTAAGCTATGACCAGCCACCATATCAGGTGTTATAGCATTTTCTGCTGGTATGGTTAAATAAGCAATAACGGAATGTATAAATATAGCAGGCTGCGTTACATTGGTTTGCTTTAACTGCTCATCTGTTCCATTAAACATAATCTCACTAATGTTGAAACCCAATATTTCATTGGCCTTTTCAAACATTGCTTTAGCAGTAGCATTAGTCTCGTATAAATTTTTTCCCATTCCCACAAATTGACTTCCTTGTCCTGGGAATACAAATGCATGTTTTGACATCTTTAATCGTTTTGACAAAAATATAAAAAAAATGGCGAAGTCTCCTTCGCCATTCATAACTAACTATACTTGCTAAGCCGAACTAACTAATCATTTAATTCAATAAATTTTAAGAATTCCATTTTGGTTTTCTCTTCTTGGAACTTTCCTCCAAAATAAGAGGTAATGGTATTGGAACTATCGTCCTTTACGCCTCTGCTAGATACACATAAATGCTTGGCATCCATCATCACCGCTACATCCTGTGTTTGTAATACTGTTTGCAATGCCTTACCAATTTGCATGGTCAAACGCTCTTGCACTTGTGGACGTTTTGAAAAATATTCTACTAGTCTGTTTAACTTACTCAATCCAATTACTTTACCACTGCTGATATAGGCCACATGCGCTTTACCAAAAAAAGGTACAAAATGATGTTCGCAGTTGGTATAAAAATTAATATTCTTTTCTACCAACATTTCATTGTACTGAAATTTATTTTCAAACAAAGTCATGCTTGGCATATTCGCAGGATTCAATCCTTGGAACAATTCTTTCACATACATTTTTGCTACACGTAATGGGGTACCTCTCAAACTATCGTCACGTAAGTCCATGCCTAAAATTTCCATAATGGCTTTGAAATGCGGTGCTATCGCGGCTATTTTTTCTTCATCTGAAATATCAAATGCATCGCCACGCAATGGAGTATCCACTGATGATGCCTTATGCTCATCGCCCATTTCTTCTATCAATAAATTACTTAAGTCGATATGCGCTTCTTTAAGCGGGGTAGTCGACAAAGTTTCTTTCTGTTTCATACAACCTAATTTTTAAGTCTAATACTTTATCAATACGTGGTCTGATTAAATTATAAATCACAATGGCGATGTTTTCGGCAGTAGGATTTAAATTTTTAAAAGCGTCCGTATCTAAGTTTAAATTTTTATGATCAAATCTGGCTACAATTTCTTCTTGAACAATGGTACTCAGTTCTTTGGTGTTGATCACAAATCCTGTAATAGGATCAGGAACACCATTTACTTGAACCACTAGTTCGTAATTGTGTCCGTGGTAATTTGGGTTGGCACAGGGTCCAAAAACTGACGTGTTTTTTTCGGTGGTCCAATCTGCACAAAACAAACGGTGCGCGGCATTAAAATGCTCTTTTCTAAATACCGCTACTTTTTGTTCCATGCTTCCAAATTAAGAGGTCAAAGTTACAATAATAATAACGCGGCAAGCTTTATTTTGTTTACTCTTTTTTAAAAAAAGTTAAACGTTTAATAAAATTACCCTTTTTCGATAAATTTTTTGGACAAAATGTAGGGGCTTAGTCCCCAAAATATTCAACGTAGATGCGAGGGGTCTCGTATAACTTAATGCTATGCAGTTTTACTTCTGCGGGGATATGGGGTTGCAATTGCTTCCAGATGGCCATGACCAAGTTTTCGGTACTACACATCTGCCCTTGCATAAAGGGTACATCTATATTTAAATTCTTATGGTCTAATTCGTCAATGATGTATTTTTTGATGATTTGACTTAGCTTTTTTACATCAAATAAAAATCCAGTTTCAGGATGAGGCAGCCCTTTGATGGTAACAAAAAGTTCATAATTGTGGCCATGCCAATTTTCGTTGGCACATACGCCAAATACTTCCTCATTTTTTTCTTTGCTCCAATTGGGGTTCGCCAATTTATGCGCTGCGTTAAAATGTTCTGCCCTTGTTAAATACACCATGTCTCCGATATTTGTGCAAAGATATAAATTTGATGGTCAAGATAACCATTTTTCACAGGCCTTTCCCGACCTTTGTGCCATGCGTGTCATTATTACAGCGGCTACCAATGGGGAATGGATGCCCAGCTTTCAAAAAATTAACCCCTCTTTTGCTACCAATAACAAAAAATTCTCGGTGGGTTTTCATGAATCGGGTATTGGCTTACTTGCCAGCAGCGTTTCTTTAATGAAAATGTTTGTGCAAGAAACCCCTACCCTTATTATTCAAGTGGGTATTTGCGGTAGCTTCGATAAAAAAATTCCTTTGGGTAAAGTGTTTGCAGTGAAAGATGATTTTGCAGGAGATATTGGCGTGA
>CAINEG010000174.1 GCA_903847655.1 uncultured Bacteroidota bacterium | reverse complement strand
ATCTATCAGTATATAGTTTTGAATTTCTAATTTAGTTAACATCGCTTACTGCAATATACACTACCCCTAAATGATGTACAAATTTTTCTAGCTATTCACTGAGGAGGGTGGGTAGGGGCAAAAAAAAGATCCCGATAGTTCGGAACCTTTTATAGTATCTAATCTAAATATTACTTTTTTGCTGGTGCGCTCGCTAATTCTTCTTCTACCAAAATACGACCACAGTTTTCACAAACAATGATTTTTTTGTGCAAACGAATTTCGCTTTGACGTTGAGGAGGAATAGAGTTAAAGCAACCACCACAAGCATCTCTTTCTACAGTCACCACAGCCAAGCCATTGTGGTAGCTAGTTCTGATACGATCGTAGCTGTACAATAAACGCTCGTCAATATGGGCACGTGCATCTTCGCTGTTTTTTCTTAATTCTTTCTCTTCAATTTCAGTATCAGCGATGATTTTTTCTAATTCACTTTTTTTGTGCGTTAAAACACCATCTTTCACTGCAATTGTTTTTTTAGCAGCATCCAAGACCTTGATTTTCTCACCCAATTCTTCGTTGGCGTCGCGGATGTGTTTTTCGCTAAGTTTAATTTCTAAACCTTGCATTTCCAATTCTTTGTTGATGGCTTCAAACTCGCGATTGTTTTTTACGTTCTCACTTTGTTTTTCGTATTTAGCAATCAATTCTTCACTTACTTTAATCGATGCTTTTTTCTCATCAATAAATTCAGTGATACCATTGATTTCTTCTTCAATTCTTGTTTGTCTTTTTTGTAAACCCAACACTTCATCTTCTAAATCTTTTACTTCCATTGGTAATTCACCACGAAGAATTTCAATTGCGTCGATACTGCTATCCACTTTTTGAAGTCTGTAAAGATTTACTAATTTTTCTTCTACTGAAAAGTCTTTGACTGATGCCATATTTAAAAATTTATTTGGATGGTCTTAATTAAGTGACCCTCAATCTTTAAGGTAGTGCACGGGTTGTGTATTTACCAAGGATTCGAGGACGGCAAAGGTAGGGAATTTCAACCTTAAATAAGCAAGAATTAGGGAAGCCACCCATTGTTCGCTCTCCCAGTGACCTATATCCACCAGTAAAATCTGGCCATCGGCCTCAAAATAGTCATGGTATTTAAGGTCGCTGGTAATATAACAGTCGGCTTTTTGGGCCTTAGCATCCCCAATTAAAAAACTTCCTGAGCCCCCACATAAAGCAATGGTTTTCAAGGGCTTTTTTGTAAACCGGGTATGTTTGACCACCGATACATTTAATTTTTCTTTGATCCATTTCAAAAATTCGGCCTCGTCAGTTTCTAAGGGCAATTCGCCAATCAGCCCTGAGCCAATTTCACCTCCATTTTGGTCCTTAAAACCTGGTTTTGGGCTTAAAATTCTCCTATTTTCTAAGTGAAGCCTGTCCGCCAGTGTTTTATTGACCCCTTCGAGCAGGTTATCCAAGTTGGTATGAATGGCATAAAGGGCAATATTATTTTGAATGGCCTTGACCACCACTCGGGCAACATAATCACTCGTATCAAATTGTTTTAGCCCTTTGAAAACAATGGGATGATGGCTAACAATAAGGTTAAAACCTTTAGCGATGGCTTCGTCTACCACGGCCTCGGTGCAATCTAAAGAACAGAGAACGCCGGTGCAATTATGGTCGGGGTTGCCTACAATTAGGCCTGCATTGTCATAAGGTTCTTGCCAAGCAAGCGGTGCCCAATTTTCTAAGGCCGATATAATATTACTTATTTGCATGTCATAAAATTAAATATAAAAGCCAACTATTTATGTTTTAAATTGTTAAACAAATTATGAAAAAGGCAGTTTCCGTTTTTTGGTTTAGAAGAGATTTAAGATGGCAGGATAATGCAGGTTTATACTATGCACTATATCAAGCCAAATTAGAGGGGCATCAGGTACTCCCCATATTTGTTTTTGATAAAACCATTTTAGCGCAGTCGGAAGAGAAGGCCGATAGAAGGGTAGATTTTATTCATCAAACCCTGACGCGTTTACAAAATGAATTAGTTGAAAAAGGAAAATCGCTTTGGGTAAATTACGGAACGCCTATTGAAGTTTTTGAAAAATTATTTACTGAATTTAAAGTAGCATCGGTATACACCAATCATGATTATGGTCCGAAGGCGAATGCAAGAGATAAATCTATTGAAGCGCTGGCTTTAAAAAATGGTGCAAGCTATCATCATTTCAAGGATCAAGTTATTTTTGAAAAAGACGAAGTTATAAAAGACGACGGCAAGCCTTATACTATTTACACCCCTTATGCCAATAAATGGAGAGCGGTTTGGGCGCAGAAAATTCCTAAAAAATATCCTTCTGAAAAACTACTCGATTATTTTTTAGACACTAAGGCTTTTAAATTACCAAGCTTAAAAGAAATAGGGTTTGAAAAAACCGATTTAGTCATTCCTCCCATGAGCTATGATACGAAGCTTGTAAAAAATTATACAGAGCAAAGAAATTTTCCTGCATTAAATGCCACCACACATTTAAGTGTGCATTTGCGCTTTGGAACTATTTCTGCTAGAACCTTGGCCTTAGAAACTCAAAGTTTAAATTCTACTTTTTTTAATGAATTAATTTGGCGCGATTTTTATCATAT
>CAINEG010000173.1 GCA_903847655.1 uncultured Bacteroidota bacterium | reverse complement strand
GTTAAATCATCTCCTCTTAAATCTCTTCCAATCACAATTCCATTAGGATCAATTAAGAAGCTAGCGGGTATACTTTGAATGCCAAACTGAACCGCTACTTCATTGTTCCAATATTTTAAATCACTTACATGGGTCCAAGCCAACCCATCTTTTTTAATAGCCTCCAACCATCTTGTTTTGTCCTGATCCAAGGATACACCTAATACTGTAAAGTTTCTATCCTTGAAAGTATTAAAGGTTTTAACCACATTAGGATTTTCTGCGCGACAAGGACCACACCAACTTGCCCAAAAATCAATCAGCACATATTTACCTCTAAAAGAAGATAAGCTTACCGACTTGCCATTAACATCATTTTGTTTAAAGTCTGGCATTAGACTGCCCATCTTACCTATGCCAATGGTTTGTATTGATTTTTCTATAACGGATGCAAATGGTCCTTTTTTGGCTGCTCCTTGCAATTGTGCATAATAATCAGGTAAAGACTCTTTTATGCTTGGGAAAATATTAGCAAATTGAAATAAGAAAAAAGTAGTGACTGGAGATTCACTGTATTTTTTACTCAAGGATACATATTCATCAATGATGTTCTTGGCTTCTAATTCAGCCAATTTATTCAATGAATCTTTTTTCGCTAAGTCTTTTTCAGTTTGAACAACATTTAGTTTATTGAAATAAAGAATCATTTTAGGATCCAAAGTTTTCATAAAGGACTGATACAATTCCTGACTTGGAGAACCTTGGTAGACCATTTCATTTAGTTTTTGTACATCCCCTTCCATAGTCAACTGATCATTACCCACAAAAATGGGTATCTGAATTTTTATCCCTTTGAAAGTAATTACATATACACCAACATTTTCAGTTTTTGTAGTTAAGACAAATTTTCCACCAACAGCTGTTGCAGTAGCTATTTCTTTATTGGCCATACCATCTAATAAACCCACTTCAGTCTTATCTGGTACATTTTGTAAATTGGCGGTAATTTGCAAGGATTGAGCCTGCATGGTGATAGAGGCCAAGACAAAAAAGCTGGCCACCATTATTTTTTTTACGTTAGAATTCATATTATTTTTTTGAATTATTTTTTTTGAAACTTCGGATCAAATATAAGATTTTATATTAAGGGCTTATGCCTTAGTTCCAGAACTTTTGCCACATCCTCCATTTTAAAGCCTTTGGCCTGTAGGAGGATTAAATAGTGAAACAACAAATCTGCCGATTCCTCCAAAAACAGCTTATTGTTCTGGTCCTTTGACTCTATGACCATTTCTACGGCCTCCTCTCCTAGTTTTTGAGCAATTTTATTGATTCCTTTGGCAAATAAGCTAGCGACATAGGAGCTTTCTGGTGCGGCTGTTTTTCTTTGTGTAATGATTTGTTCTAATTCAATTAAAAAACTAGTATGGCTTTCACTATTGTCTTCGCCCCAACAGGTATCCTTTCCAGTATGGCAGACTGGACCCATAGGGTTGGCTTGTATTAATAAAGTATCCTTGTCACAATCTACCTGCATTTCAACGTAGGCTAAAAAGTTACCACTCTCTTCCCCCTTGGTCCACAACCTATTTTTACTGCGGCTAAAAAAAGTGACTTTACCCTCCTTCATAGTAGCATCCACTGCTGCTTGATTCATAAAACCAAGCATCAATACTGTTTTGGTTTGCTCATCCTGCACAATAGCGGGCACTAAACCATCTGCGTATTTTGTAAAATTGATATTCATTGAATTAACTATTGAATTGTATTTATATTATATTAAATATACATGTATTTAAACTCTAACCGGGATTCCTTTTTGATGCAGATAGTTTTTTAAATCAGGGATGGCCAATTCTTTGTAATGAAAGATACTTGCAGCCAGCGCTGCATCCGCTTTACCCTTGGTAAATACATCATAAAAATGTTCCGAAACCCCACCCCCACCTGAGGCAATAATAGGCACAGGCAAGGTCGAAGATAAAATTGAAGTAATGTCCAAGGCAAAACCCTGCTTGGTACCATCATGATTCATGGAAGTTAATAATATTTCACCCACTCCTAAGTCCACTGCTTGCTTGGCCCAGTGAGTGGTTAAGGTATTTGTTTTTTCTCTGCCCCCATTTAAATAGACATACCAGTTTCCATCTGCTTCTAATTTGGTGTCAATGGCTAAGACTACGCATTGACTACCAAAATTTTTTGCAAAACGGTTGATCAATGAAGGATCTACAAATGCAGCCGTATTGATGGATATCTTATCGGCCCCATTTTGTAATAAAACACTTACATCTTCTTCAGTCTTTATGCCCCCACCAACGGTAAATGGGATATTAATTTTATGAGCAATTTTATTGACGAGCGCACTTAATGTTTTACGTTTTTCAATGGTTGCAGTAATGTCTAAGAAAACCAATTCATCCGCCCCTGCTTGCGCATACAAAGCCCCAAGTTCAATGGGATCACCAGCGTCACGCAACTGCTCAAAGTTGACCCCTTTTACGGTACGGCCATCTTTGATGTCTAAACAAGGTATGATGCGTTTGGTGAACATATTCTTAATTGAAATTGGCTAATTCAGAAATGGTAATTTTATTTTCATAGATGGCCTTACCCACAATGGCTGCGCTGCATCCAATTTCTTCCAATTCAATTAAATCATCTAAAGAACTTACTCCACCACTTGCAATTAATCGTAAATCGGGAAATTGTTCCAATATTTTTTGATACAAATCAATCGATGGACCTTGTAGTTTTCCATCTTTTTTAATATCGGTACAGAAAATTTGTTTGACTCCTTTACCCATGTATAATTTCATAAAATCAAATACAGATATATCAGTTTTTTCCAACCAACCCCCAATGGCAATTTTTTCGTCCAACACATCTGCCCCCAACATAAACACTTTGGCCCCAAATCTAGCTATCCATTCTTGAAAAATTTCGGGACTTTTTACTGCCAAACTTCCAATGGTAGCATAGGTGGCGCCTGTGTCCAAGACTGTTTTTAAAATGGCTTCAGTTTTAATACCACCCCCAAAATCAATTTTCAATTGGGTTTGATTGGCGATTTTTTCCAGCACCTTCCAATTCACTACCTGTCCTGATTTTGCCCCATCCAAATCTACCAAATGCAAACGCATTAGACCAATACCTTCAAAGGCCTTGGCTACTTCCAATGGATCTTCATTATAGATTTTCTTTTGCGCATAATCGCCCTCGGTTAAACGAACACATTTGCCTTCAATAATATCGATAGCGGGTATAATTTGCATTGAATGTTTTGAATTGTTTGATTGTATAATTATAGTGATAAGAAATTTTGAAGAATTTGCTCCCCAATAAGCGCCGATTTTTCTGGATGAAATTGCACCCCATAAAAATTATCTTTATGTAATGCACTACTATAATCTTCTACATAATTGGTGGTGGCAATGGTATGCTTTCCCAATGCAGCAAAGTAGCCATGTACAAAATAGGCGAAACTATTTTCTGCAATGTCTTTAAATAAAGGGGTCTTCAAATCAGTAATCGTATTCCAACCTATTTGTGGTACTTTAATTGCAGCGTCGTTGGTATTGAATTGTTTTACTTGCGCTTCAAAAATTCCTAAACAAGTAGTATTATTTTCTTCGGAATGCGCGCACAACAATTGCATGCCTAAACAAATACCTAAGACTGGTTGTGTTAGATTTTTAATCAAAACATCTAAACCTCGTTCTTTTAAATACTGCATGGCCGAACTCGCTTCTCCAACGCCAGGAAAAATTACTTTATCAGCAGATTGAATTTCAACAGCATCATCCGTGACCAAGGCAGTGGCACCAATTCTTTCCAAAGCATAAACCACCGATTGGATATTGCCTGCATTGTATTTTAAGATGACTGTTTTCATTACATTTGATGATTAAATACCTAGTACTCCATTTAAAAATTGCTTGGTATTGGCTTCAATATTGCCCCCCTTGGACAATACTTGAATATAGGCAGATCCAATAATCGCCCCTGCTGTAAATTCAGTGGCCGCATCAAAGGTGGCTTTGTCTTTAATGCCAAAACCAACAAGGATGGGATTTTTTAATTGCATGGATTGCAAATTTTTCAAATAAGTGGCCACTTTAGAAAAATCTTTGTCCTTGCCTGTGGTAGCAGAGGAACTTACCGCATATAAAAACCCAGCACTTAAGCTGTCTAGTTTTTTAATTCTGTCCACAGGGGTTTCGGGCGTGACTAAAAAAATAAAATCTAAGTCATTATCTTTAATAATTTTTCCATAGAATTGTTCAAATTCAAACAAAGGCAAATCGGGTAAAATCAACCCATCAATACCAACTTCTTTTGCTTTTTTACAAAACTTTTCAAAACCATATTGTAAAATAGGATTCATATAACCCATTAATATTACCGGGATATGGATGTCCTTTCTCATGTTTACCAATTGTTCAAACAATACATTCAATGTCATGCCATTGGTCAAGGCATGAAGGCTACTGGTTTGTATTACTTCCCCATCTGCCAAAGGATCACTGTAGGGCATACCTAATTCAATGATATTGGCCCCATTGGCTTGCAAGCTAGCCATTACTTCAAGGGTACTTTCTAATTTAGGATAACCTGCTGTACAATACACATTTAACACCCGATTGGATTTTTCCTTAAATAATTTTTCTAAACTTGACATAATTCAATTCTTTTTCACTTTATAAATATTGCATATAAGTGGCTAAATCTTTATCACCTCTTCCACTTAAACAAACCACCACCACATCGCTTGACTTTAAATTCAATTTAGGCAGGACCGAAAATGCATGGGCCGTTTCTAAGGCAGGTATGATGCCTTCGATTTTTGAAAGATGAAAAGCCGAAGCCAAGGCTTCTTCATCGGTGGCACTTAAAAAACTACCTCTTTTGCTTTCGTATAAAAAGGCATGCAAAGGACCAATCCCTGGATAATCCAAACCAGCTGATATACTATGGGGTTCTACTACTTGTCCATCCGCTGTTTGCATCACAATACTTTTGCTTCCATGTAAAATTCCATGGGTACCCAATTGCGTAGTCGCTGCACTTAGGCCAGAATATACCCCATGCCCTGCCGCTTCAACTGCTACTAATTCCACAGAGGGCTCATTTAAAAAATGATAAAAAGCACCCGCTGCATTGCTACCACCCCCTACACAAGCCACTACATGGGTAGGTAATTCAGAGCCAGTTTTATCTTTTAATTGTTTTCTAATTTCTTCGCTAATCACACTTTGAAAACGCGCTACCATATCCGGATAAGGATGTGGACCAACTACACTGCCAATAATATAGTGCGTTTCGTTAGGTTCGTTGATCCAAGCACGAATGGCTTCATTGGTAGCATCTTTTAATGTTTTACTTCCACTAGTCGCAGGAATTACGGTAGCGCCCAACATTTTCATTCGTGCTACATTGGGCGCTTGACGCTCAATGTCTTTTTCGCCCATGTACACCACACATTCCATTCCCTTCAACGCACATACAGTTGCCGTAGCAACCCCATGTTGACCTGCGCCTGTTTCCGCAATTATTTTTTTCTTCCCTAAACGTTGGGCCAATAAAATTTGGCCAACTGTATTATTGATCTTATGCGCTCCTGTATGACATAAATCTTCTCTTTTAAAATAAATAGTAGCCCCAATTTCTTTGCTCAAACGTTCTGCTAAAAACAGAGGTGTGGGTCGGCCTACATAGTCGGTCAATAATGCCTGAAACTCGGCTTGAAAAGCAGGGTCTTGCATAATTTGCAAATACTGTGTTTTTAATGTTTCCACATTGCCGTACAACATTTCAGGAATATAAGCACCACCAAAAGCACCATAATACCCCTGATCGGTTGGATTTTGATAATTGTTGTCTTTGTTAAACGATTGCATCTATAAATGTTTTAATTTTTTCTAAATTTTTTATGCCTGGGCTATTTTCAAACTGGCTGTTGATATCAATCACTTCTAAATTTTTTCCTGCCTTGGTTTTACACATCACTTCTATACCATGAATATCGTTGGGACCAATACCTCCACTTAAAAAATAAGGCAGATTAAAATTTTCATTTTTAATCAACTCCCAATTAAAATGTTGCCCAGTACCCCCATACAAAGCACTGTCTGTATCAAATAAATAATAAGTAGCTGCATTGGCATAACCTGCATAATCAGGCAAGGCCTTGCCTACTCTAAATACTTTTATTACTGGCACCAACTTATTTAAAGCAGCACAATAGTCTACCGATTCATCCCCATGCAATTGCACTAAATCTAAACCTGCTTCTTTTACCGTTTTGGTCACCTGCACTATTGTTTCATTCACAAATACCCCCACTTTTTTTGCATTACTTGGTTTAAATGCTGCTATATCTGCCAATGTTAAATTGGTCAATACATACCTTTTCGAAGCAGGGTAAAAAATAAATCCAATAAAATTTAGCCCCATCGCATCCAATGCTTGGGCTTGCGCTATTTGAGTGATGCCACATACTTTAACCTGCATTGGACTCGGATTTTATAGCCATTGCAAATGCCTCAAAAGCCTCTGCAGGATTGGCTTGTTTCATAAAATATTCGCCCATTAAAAATCCATCAAAGCCTTCTTGCTTTAATAATTGATAAGTGGCTACATCATAAATACCACTTTCGGCAATACTCAGTTTATTTGATGGCAACTGACTTCTTAATTTTAAGGAATGCTCAATATTTACTTCAAAAGATTTCAAACTTCTGTTGTTGATGCCTACAAAATCTATTTCATCACAAATATGATCTAGTTCTGTTTCGTCGTGAATCTCTAATAAAACCTCCATGCCTAATTCCTTTGCTGTACCGGCTAATAATTCAGTGACTGCTGGGCTCAAGCAACTTGCAATCAATAAAATGACAGCAGCGCCATAGGCCTTGGCTTCGATGATTTGGAATTCGTCTATGATAAATTCTTTTCTTAAAATGGGGGCTTGGTTTTTTACAGCGATGCTTAAATCGGCTAAACTACCCCCAAAAAATTCATTATCTGTCAATACAGATATACCTGCTGCACCAAAATGGGTATAGGCATTGGTTACTGCTTCTACAGAAGCAGTAGCATTGATGATGCCTTTGGAGGGAGACTTTCTTTTAAACTCGGCAATGATATTTGTTTTTGAAGGGTTCAATAAATTGGCACGCAAGGAATGACATGGTTGATTGAATAAAGGCATGGCTTCCAATTGCGCAACACTTAGTGCCTGCTTTCTTGCAGCGAGTTCAGTAAATTTATGTGCAACAATGGTTGCTAAAATATTCTTGCTCATTGTAAAGCAATTAATTTTTGTAAACAATCATGAGCTGCTCCCGATTCTAAACTTTTTACAGCTGCTTGAAAGGCCAAATCGTAGTTTTCATACTTGCCAGTGACATATAAGGCCATGGCTGCATTAGATAGGACCACCGCATTTTGAGACCAGCTGCCCTTGCCTTGAATAATGTTTCTAAATATATCAGCTGCTTCTTCTACTGTCTTGCCTCCATGCAATTCTTCACTAAACACTTTTTTCTTACCCAATTGATAAGGTGTCATAATATATTCGCCTTTATTGGTAATAACCTTGGTATCTGTAGTTAAAGCAATTTCATCATAACCATCCAAGCTATGAATCAAGGTGAAATCTTTACCCAAACCTTGTAATACATAATTATAAATTCTGGCCATTTCTAAATTGTACACACCAATCAATTGATATTTTGGTTGTGCAGGATTCACAATGGGGCCAAGCATATTAAAAAAAGTACGTACCCCGATATTTCTTCTGATAGGCCCTACCGTTTTTAATGCAGGGTGAAACAATGGCGCATGTAAGAAACAAATGCCTGCTTCTTTTACTTCTTTAGATAAAGCAGCTTGTTCATTTTTAAACACATAACCCAATTGTTCCATTACATTGGAAGCCCCACTTACACTAGAGGCACCATAATTACCATGCTTCACTACAGGTTGCCCTGCACCCGCTACTATAAAACAAGCTAGTGTGGAAATGTTAAAAGTGTCTTTGCCATCGCCTCCAGTACCTACAATGTCAATGGTATTTTCTACGCCAATGTCTATTTTTACAGCTAAAGACAATAAAGCATCTCTAAAGCCCATCAATTCGTCGATGGTAATACTGCGCATTAAAAATACAGTCACAAAAGAAGTGATCTCATGTTCATTGTATACGCCTTGAGAAATTTGAACCAGCACTTCTTTGGCTTGTTCGCGCGTTAAGGTTTTATGTTCAAATAAATATTGTAATAATTTTTTCATGTCTATTTATTTAACCAGTTAGCTATAATTTTTGCGCCATCAGGTGTCAAAACACTTTCGGGATGGAATTGCACGCCTTTTACATCATAAGTTCTATGCTCCAAGGACATGATATAGCCTTGGTCATCCTTGGAAGTAATGACCAAGTCAGCAGGAAAATTTTTTTCATCCACCACCCAGCTATGGTAGCGGCCCACTTCAAAGCTAGAAGGCATTCCTTCAAACAAATCCGATTTTGCAATTACTTGAACCGGCGTTGCAATGCCATGGTAAACTTTTGCTAAGTTGCTTAGCTTAGCTCCGAAACTTTCCCCAATGGCTTGTTGCCCTAGGCAAACACCAAAGATAGATTTAGTTGCTGCATATTCTTTTATTAAAGGCAACAACAAGCCCGATTCGGAAGGAATACCTGGACCAGGAGACAATAATATTTTATCATAGTCCTTTATTTGTTCTAAAGCTATTTCATCATTACGAAAAACTTCTACCGTTGCTTTTGGTGCTATCTCTTTGATCAATTGCACTAAATTGTAAGTGAAGGAATCATAATTGTCAAATACCAATATTTTCATTTTTTCTGTTTTCATGGTTATTGATGAATTTTTTCTGCCAACAACATGGCTGTCTTTAAAGCATTCAGCTTGTTATTCACTTCCTGTAATTCATTTTCTGGCACACTGGCCGCCACCACGCCTGCGCCTGCTTGATAAGTAAGTGTATTTTGCTTGCTTAAAAAAGTACGTATCATGATGGCCTGATTGCAAGAACCATCAAATCCTACAAAACCAATACAGCCTCCATAATAAGAACGCTTGGTAGGCTCAATGGCATCAATCAATTGCATGGCTTTAAACTTAGGCGCGCCACTTAAAGTGCCTGCTGGAAATGTTTTGGATACCAATTGAAAAGGATTAGACCCTTGCGCTACTTTGCCTTCTACCTCACTCACCAAATGAATTACATGACTATAATAATGTACTTGACGGTATTGTTTTACGCGCACTTCTGTACATACACGACTTAGATCATTTCTTGCCAAATCTACCAACATTACATGCTCTGCATTTTCTTTTGGATCATCCAATAATTTCTGCGTCATCAATGTATCTGTGGCCTCATCACCACTGCGTTTAAAAGTACCTGCAATAGGATGCACGATGGCCTTACTATTTTTAATAATAATTTGGGCTTCAGGGGAGGATCCCATTAATTTATAATCTCCATAATCAAAGAAAAATAAATAGGGAGATGGATTGATATTTCTTAAAGTACGGTATACATTAAATTCATCTCCTTGGAAACTTTGTTGAAAGCGTCTGCTGAGTACAATCTGAAATACATCGCCACGTAGGCAATGTTGTATCCCTTTTTTTACAGATGCACGGTACTGTTCATCGCTTAGATTAGAACTTTCCTCGCCTTGTAAAGTAAATGGATACTGAGGCACATCTTTACTTTTAATATAAGAGACCAAGGCTTCAAGTTCCGAGCTAATACCTGCTAAATTATTTTCACAAATAAATATTTCATCCTTAAAATGATTAAACGCAATCACATACTGATACAATCGATAACGCATCAATGGAATCAATGGTTCCCCTTCTTTAAATTGAATGGTGTCAAAAAACGGAATGGCATCGTAAGCGGTATAACCATATAAGCCTTGTGCAAATTTGGCTTCTTTAATTTCAGTGCCAGTCATTTCGTATTGTTGCATATAGGACCAAATGCGATCGGGTGCAGCATGCACATTTTCGATGACTTCTTTTTCTGGCTCTTGATTGGGATACTTGTATTCAATTTCATTGAAAGAAGAAATTTCAATTCCCCCAATGGCATTGACCCCAATAAAGGAATAGCTATTTTCAGAAGCATGTGAGTCGGTGCTCTCTAATAAAATAGTATCCCTAAATCGATCCCTCAAGCGTAGATAAATACCTACGGGTGTATAAGTGTCTGCCAACATTTTGGTGACAGTAGTGGTCATCGTAATTTTTTGCATCTTATTCTTCTTCGGTCTTTCGTTAAAAAAATAAACCCCAACATTGCTGTTAGGGTTGATGTATATTTTGACAACATAGTTATGTCACTACAATACCCTAACGGATTTTGTATGCCACCACCATATTTTGTTTGTTTGTTTCATTCTAGCGCAAATTTAAGGCAATCTGATTTTTCTACCAAATAAACCTAGGCCTGAAGCTATCGGCTGTTAGGGCCTATAAAACCCCCTTGGTACTAGGCAATTGATCGCTGTCTGGATTGCGACGCACCGCCATTTTAATGGCCTTCGCAAAGGCTTTAAAAATGGCCTCTATTTTATGGTGTTCATTCTCCCCTTGACAACTAATATTCAAATTGCATTTGGCTGCATCACTGAATGATTTGAAGAAATGAAAAAACATCTCGGTAGGCATCTCCCCTACTTTTTCTCTTGTAAAGCTTGCATCCCAAACGATCCAATTACGTCCTCCAAAATCTATTAATACTTTCGCTTCTGCTTCATCCATGGGCAAAGCATAACCATATCTTTCCATTCCTCTTTTATCCAATAGCCCTTTTGCAAATGCTTCTCCCAAAGCAATCCCAACATCTTCAATGGTATGGTGTTCATCAATATGCAAATCACCAGTGCATTGTATGGCTAAATCAATGGAACCATGTCTTGCAATCTGTTCCAACATATGATCAAAAAATCCAAGGCCTGTATGAATGGATGCATTGCCTTTACCATCCATATTTAAATCGATGGCGATTTTTGTTTCCTTGGTATTTCGTTCATGTGTAACCTTACGTAAACCCAATTTTAAAAAAGAATAAATAGCCGACCAGCTATTGGCTTCGAATGCAATGCTATTGCATAAATCATTTTCTTGATCTTTAGTTAGACTATGATTTTCTGTATTAAAATAAATGGCTTTACAACCTAAGTTTTTTGCTAACGCTATATCGCTCCAACGATCTCCAATCACATAGGAGTTGGCTAGATCAAAATCTTTATTGTTCATTAGATGTTGGACAAGACCGATGCCAGGCTTACGTGAAGGGGCATTGTCTTTTGCAAAAGTTTTGTCGATATGAATTTCATCAAAAATAAAACCTTCTCCTGCTAAGGTTCTCAACATCAACTGCTGATATGGTTCAAATTGTTCCGTAGGATAAGCCACAGTACCCAGTCCGTCTTGATTGGTGACCATTACTTTAAAATAACCTAGTTCCACTGCAATCTTTTGTAAATAAGAAATGGCTCCTGGAACAAAACTTGTTTTTTCAAGGGAGTCTATTTGAAAATCGTTTTTGGGCTCTTGTAATATCACCCCATCTCTGTCTATAAATAAAATTGGTCGCATCTTGGATTGTCTTTGTTTACTTCTTGGCACTAATTTTATGCTTACTGCTCGCCGCTTTCACTTGGGCAAGGGTTATTTTACTTGCTTTATTGGACCAACTGGTTCTTATATAAGTTAATACATCTGCAATTTGCTGATCGGTAAAATCGGGATTGGCAGTCATGGCATTGCTATAATACATGCCGTCTAATGCAATGCGTTCGTCATAGCCATACTTTATTATTTTAACCAGTTTGGCAATGTCTTTACCATTCAGATTGCTTGAACCATCCAGCGGCGCATTCATATTGGGCACACCTCCCCCATCTGCTTGATGACATACTAAACACCTGGTTTCATAAAGCTTTTTCCCATTAATTAAATTCTGTGCTTTGAGCAATGGCGTAACTAACAATAAAATAATAAAAAATCCTAGTTGAACACCTCCCTTTAAAATAATTTCTCTCCTATTTATTTGCACTTTATTTTTCATTTATTTCACATAACTAATTTTAAAAATAGCACCTTTTGCATCATCACTTACATAAATAGAACCATCAGGGCCTAGTGCTAAACCACATGGTCTTGCTTTGGCTTTGCTGGTATTGGTTACTTTAACTCCATTTTCTGTGCCTGCGAATCCGTTAGCAAAAATTTCCCATTCTCCTGTTGCTTTGCCATCTTTAAAAGGAACAAAGGCGACAAAAAAGCCTTCCTGAGGCAATGGCGCTCTATTCCATGAGCCATGAAAACTTATAAATGCTCCATTTTTATATTTAGCAGGAAATTGATTGCCTGTATAAAATAGCACAGCCATTGGTGCCATATGCGCAGGAAAAGCAACTGCTGGATCTTTAAATTCACTAGATCCTTCTTTCTTGCTATCTCCACCATACTCAGGAGAAACTATTTTTTTATGTTGACTAGGGTCATAATAAACATAAGGCCAACCAGCATTGTCTCCTTCATTGATGGCATAAAATGTTTCTGCAGGTAATTCGGCATTTTGCGCATCTGTGTATAAATTAGGATAAAAACTATTTAATTGATCACGTCCATGTTGTGCCACAAATAATTGATCGGTTGATGTATTCCAATCTAATCCAATCACATTTCTAAGTCCAGTTGCATAACGCTTTCCATCTTTGTAAGTTTGGTTTTCTTTAGTACCATCAAATTTCCAAATACCACCAGCAGAATCTAAAATAGGACAAGGCATCATTCCCTGAGAACCTTGCATTCTATCTTTTTCTTGACATGCATTAGAATAGGCACCTATGTTTACATATATATTATTGCCTTTATCAAAAGTTATAGACTTTGAGTTATGTTGTCTTCTGTCAATCAATCCACTAACAATGGTAACTGGTGTTAATGGATTCACCACTTCATCTTTACTATTTAATTCATATTTAAAAATGGCTTCATTAGAACTAGCATATAAACTATTTCCTTTTACATAAATACCAGTTCCTTCGTATTTCGCCCAGCCATTTATTTTTTCAGCCACACCATCATTGTTGGCATCTTCTAATCTTAGAATCGAATTACCCTCTTTATTAGGATTATTTAATTTTGCAAAAACAACGCCTGACTTTGTGATGGCAATATGTCTTGGGCTGCCAATATTTTTAGCAAACCAACTAGCCTTAAATCCTTCAGGCAATGTTAAACCTGCATTTTCTTGTGCTAAAACAGGCATTGAAAAAGCTAAAAAAGCAACACTAAATAATTGAATCAATCTTTTCATAATATATACTATTTATTTAAAATAAGTTGAGTGTGTAAATTAAGTAAATAAACTTAAACGGCACCATTAGGGAAACTTAAATCTATCCACTGCGCCATGGCATCTACCAATTGTGTATTTTCTTGCTCATTCCCTATTGTAATTCTTAAACTATCTGCACAATTTTCCAAGCTGGACCTATCTCTTACCACAATACCCTTGGTTAATAAATATTGGTACAATTGGCTTGCTTTAGGAATTTTAACTAACAAAAAATTGGCATCAGAAGGATACACTTCTTGCACATAAGGCATACCCGCAATTACTTCCGCGAGTGCATTACGCATGTCTACCAAATGTTGAATCATGTCATTGACTTGTCCTACTTCTTCTAAGGCAGTCAAAGCCAATTCCTGTGAAACCATATTGATATTGTAAGGGGGTTTTACCTTATTCATGTATTGAATAATAGATTCATCTGCAAAGCACATGCCTACTCTTAGTCCTGCCAATCCCCAGGCTTTGCTTAAAGTTTGGAGGACCACTAAATTGGGATAATCAATTAAGGATTGCGCAAATGATTTTTGGGTAGAGAAATTAATATAGGCCTCATCTATCACCACTAAACCATTGAAATGATTCAATATGGTTTCAATGTCTATGCGATCTATCGAATTTCCAGTGGGATTATTGGGCGAACAAATCCAAATGATTTTAGTTTGTGCATTCACCAATTGTTCTATATGCGCAACATTCAATTGAAAATTGGGCAATAAGGGAGCAACTTGTATGGCTATATTATTAATACTGGCACTTACTTCAAACATGGGATAAGTAGGTGGGCAAATAATAATATTGTCTTTGCCTGGTTCACAAAAAGTTCGATACAAAACATCAATACATTCATCACTTCCATTGCCTATAAAAATTTGTTCTGCCTTAATTTGTTTGATAAAGGCCAACTTTTCTTTTACCTTTTTTTGATAGGGATCGGGATAGCGATTATACCATTTGGTCAATGGAGAGCCTAAACTATTTTCATTGGCATCCAATAAGATTTTGGCATCCCCAGTATATTCCTCTTTAGCAGAAGAATAAGCCTTCAAAATTTCAATATTGGGCCTTACTAATTTTTTAAGGTCAAAATTCATAGTCTTACAATTTAGATTTTATCCAATTCACTCTTAGTTCCACTGCTTTGCTATGCGCTTGTAAACCTTCGGCAGCAGCCATCTCCATTACGGTAGACGCAATATTAGTTAGTCCTCTTTCTGTTAGTTGTTGAAAAGTTATCTTTTTTACAAAACTATCGATACTCACTCCGCTATAGGCTTTTGCAAAGCCATTCGTAGGCAAGGTATGATTGGTACCACTGGCATAATCACCTACTGATTCTGGAGAATAGTTGCCTATAAAAATGGAGCCTGCATTAATTATTTTATCTGCCATTTGTGCTGCATTTTCAATGGACAAAATTAAATGCTCTGGAGCGTATTCATTAATACATGCAATGGCATCTTCTGGATTTTTTAATACAATGAGTTTTGAATTTTCTAATGCCTTAGCAGCCATCTCTTTTCTTGGCAATAGGATCAATTGTTGATCAATTTCTTTCTGAACGGCTTCTGCTATGGAAATGGAATTAGTAATCAGTAGAACTTGACTGTCTGCTCCATGTTCTGCTTGTGATAATAAATCTGCAGCAACAAAGGAAGGAATGCAGGATTCATCTGCCCAAACACAAACCTCACTAGGACCTGCGGGTAGATCAATGGCAACGCCTGCTTGTTGAACCAATTGTTTTGCCGCGGTGACATATTGATTACCTGGTCCAAATATTTTATTCACTTTAGGAATAGTTTCAGTGCCAAAAGCCATGGCCGCAATTGCTTGCACGCCTCCAATGCTAAATATACGAGTGATCCCTACTATGGAGGCTGCATAAAGGATAGCTGGATGAATACTTGCTGCTGCATTGGGAGGAGAACATAAAATAATTTCTTTGCAACCCGCCATTTTTGCTGGCACACCCAACATTAATACAGTGGAGAATAAAGGGGCTGTTCCCCCAGGAATATAAATACCTACTTTTTCAATGCCCACCGATTTTCTCCAACACCAAACCCCTGGCATAGTTTCAATTCTTTCTACTTTTTGAATTTGACTTTGATGAAATATTTCAATGTTTACTTTAGCCAATTGTATGGCCGTTTTTAAACTAGGGCTTAATTCTTTTTCAGCCGCAGCAATTTTTTTTTCATCCAATTCTAATTGTTGCAGCGCAACCTGATCAAAGTCTTTAGTGATTTTTTTTATTGCCTTGTCTCCATCGGCTTTAACTTCATCAATTATGGGCTGCAGTTTTGCATACAGTTGACTTGTATCCATAGCAGGTCTTGCCAATAAATTTGGCCATTCTTTTACCGCTGGTTCATTATAAACTTGCATCATAAAATCATTTTTTCGATAGGCACTACTAAAATTCCTTCTGCACCTGCCATTTTTAATTTTTCAATAATTTCCCAAAAATCAGTTTCAGCAATCACACTATGCACACTGCTCCAGCCCGGGGTAGCCAATGCTATAACGGTTGGACTTTTCATTCCAGGCAAGAGCGCAATAATTCTTTCTAAACGATCGTTGGGTGCATTTAACAAAACATATTTGTTACGCTTTGCTTTTTTAACCGATTCAATTCTGAATAATAATTTTTCTAAGATGGCTGCCTGGGTTGGTTCCAATGCCGTTCTTTTAATGAGTACCGCTTGTGAATCTAAAATAGTTTCTGCCTCTTTTAATCCATTCATAAATAAAGTAGATCCGCTGCTGACCAAATCACAAATAATATCGGCAAGTCCAATACCAGGGGCTATTTCTACACTGCCACTAATTTCATGAATCTCGGCTTGCACCTTGTTTTTATTTAAATAGGCCTGCACCAAGACAGGATAACTGGTGGCAATTTTTTTGCCCGCTAAAAATTGAGGGCCTGTAAAATTTTCATTTTTTCTAAGCGCAAAACTAAGCCTGCACTTTCCAAAACCCAGCGCATAGGCCACTTCTACTTTTTTTGCTTTTTCATAGACCACATTCTCCCCTACAAAGCCAATATCGGCTACCCCATCTTCTACATATTGCGGAATATCATCGTCTCTTAAAAAGAAAAGCTCCAAAGGAAAATTGGTGGCCTCTGCTTTTAGTTTGTTTACCCCATTGCCTATGTCAATCCCTGATTCTTTCAACAAGGCGATCGAATCATCGTGCAAACGTCCTGATTTTTGAATGGCTAATTTTAAACGCATCTTATTTTTATTTCTATTTATTTATTATTTTGACTCGAAACTATACCCACTAAAAAGGGCTTACTTGTTAGTAAGCCCTTTGGTTAAATATAGTTAGATACCTACACCCATAGCTTACCCTTTGCAGCGCAAATGAAAATGATGTGTATGGTTATTTAATGTCATGGCGCAAATTTACAACCCTTTTATAAATTACCCAACAAAAAAGAAATATTTTGATTAAATTGCTCTACTAAACAGCCGAATTTAAACAACCAACCATTGCTATTATGCGCATTCTACCTTTATCCTTACTCTTAACTGTAATGTCCTTGACCTTTTGTGCTCAAAAAGAGGCACCAAAAGTAGTAGCTGAAATTCCTACTCCCCCTCCAACTATTCCTCCAGTAGTCACTGATACGGCTAAGAAGTTGGTATGGTCGGATGAATTCAATACAGGAGGCCATCCTGATACTACCAAATGGAATTACAATATTGGCAATGGAGAGGGTGGATGGGGCAACAATGAACTAGAATATTATACCAATAGCGATAGCAATGCTAGAATTGAGAACGGCAATTTAGTGATTGAAGCAAGAAAAGAAAGTTTGGGCGGAAGAAATTATACTTCGGCTAGAATGTTAACCCAAGGAAAATTTGATTGGACTTATGGCCGTTTTGAAATTAGAGCAAAACTACCTAAGGGCATTGGCACTTGGCCTGCCATATGGATGTTGGGTAGCAATTTTCCACAAGTGGGTTGGCCTACTTGTGGCGAGATTGACATCATGGAACATGTTGGGAAAAACTTAAATGAAATCAATTGGTCGGCACATTCAAAAATGTACAATTGGCCAATGGGTACGCAAAAAACCAATAAAGCCATTATCGCCAATGTTACAGATTCTTTCCATGTGTACAAATTAGATTGGAGTAAGGCTGCCTTAAATTTTTATGTGGACGATGTACTTTATCTAACTGTCAACAGCGATGGTAAAAACACCGATTACTATCCATTTGTAGCTCCTCAATTTTTAATTTTAAACTTAGCCATTGGTGGAAATATGGCAGGCAATACCATCGACAATAGTATTTTCCCTGTTCGAATGTTGGTGGATTATGTAAGAGTTTATCAGTAAAAATTAGCCATGCCTAAATTAAAATTATTGATTGTAGCGTTGTTGTTTATGCTACAGAATAATGCCAGTGCACAAAATGCAAATTTAATTGTAGGCACTTATACCCAAAAAGGAAGTAAGGGCATTTACTTATTTCAATTTGATACTGCTACTGGCAAGGCTATTGAAATAAGCCATACAGATAGTTCCAAGAACCCCTCTTTTTTAACTATCTCCAAAGACAAACAAAATGTATATGCTGTCAATGAAACCGCAACGGGATCTGTTAGTGTATATACTTTAAACAACTATGAACTTAAATTAATACAAAATAAAGACAGCAAAGGAGCTGACCCATGTTATATTAGCCTTAGCCCTGATCAACAAAATTTATTTGTAGCCAATTATACAGGTGGCAGTATTACAAGCTATCACCGATTCGCAGATGGTCGTTTATCCAATCCGCAACAATTTATTCAACACAGTGGAAGTAGCATCAATAAGGATCGTCAAGAAAAAGCACATGTGCATGGCTTGTTTTTTTCTCCTGATGGAAAATATTTATTGACCCCTGATTTAGGCATGGATCAAGTAGCAATTTATCCCTACCAAATTAAAAATGGCCCACCATTAGATCTACTAAAAAATAAAAACATCACCACCACTCCAGGTGCAGGACCCCGTCATTTGGCGTTTTCTAGCAATGGCAAATTTATTTACCTAATTGAAGAGTTAACTGGAAGCATTAGTGTTTATAGTTTCTCTAAAGGCATGCTAGTTTTATTCAAAGAATTTACATTCATCCAGCCAATTCAAAAGAGGATCATGGAAGCGCGGATATTCATATGTCTCCTGATGGTTTATTCTTGTATGCCACCAACAGAGGTACAGAAAATAATATTGTAAAATTGCCAGTATTAAAAAATGGTAAATTGGATGAAAAACATATTGCTTATTATCCCACACAAGGCAAGGCCCCTCGAAATTTTACCATTAGTCCAGATGGCTATTGGGTCTTAGTAGCCAATCAAAACACAGATAATATTGTGGTATTTAAACGCAATCCGCTCAATGGCGATTTAATTTATACAGGCAATTCGATCAAAGTATCCATGCCCGTTTGCTTATTGTTTTATTAGGCCAATAAGCGCACTGAAAAATTAATGTAGCTC
>CAINEG010000172.1 GCA_903847655.1 uncultured Bacteroidota bacterium | reverse complement strand
TAATTCTCCATTTTCTAGATACGGATTGGGCAATGCCATCTTAAACAATCAGAATATCAATAGCCAAGCAATGGGTGGCTTCTCTTCCGCTTATACGCCTAGCATGAACAGTAGTTTTGGTCAAAGTGTCAATATCAACAATCCAGCTACTTATGGTGCACTTTACATGACCACTTTTGATTTGGGTTTTAGTTTAACCAGTACTAGTTTAAAAAGCACTACCCCATTTGGGAGCTATGCCTCCAATTATCTTGTGCCTAACTATATAGCGATAGGTGTGCCCATCAATAAAGCTAAAAAAATTGGAATGGCTTTTGGTTTAAGACCCATCACTCAAATTAATTATTCTTTGAATGAGCTAAAAATTATCAATACAGGGGATAGTGTATACAACAATTTCATTGGACAAGGCGGACTCAATCAAGCCTTCATCGGATTTGGAAAAGCATGGAAATACTTAAGTCTTGGATTTAACTCGGGATACAATTTTGGAAGAAGAAAAATTGAAAACATCAAATCATTTCAATTCAATCCTGATTCCACTTTTTTTTATCAATCCTTGTCTAGTACCAATACCCTTTTTGGTGGTGCTTTTTTACACCTTGGCTTACAAAGTGAATTTCCCATCTATACCAGCAAGCGACCTAAATTAAACGAAAGCACCGAATATACGCTAGGCTTTGGGGCGACTGCCACACTGGATCAAAGCATGTCTGGAAAACAAGACATCCTTCGTAATACAGGAAGTTATACCAGCACTGTTGAAAGCCCTTTAGATACTGCTTTTATTAAGACCAATATTCCTGGAACTGTTTTATTACCAGCAGAATATACAGCTGGAATTGCATTGCATAAAAAAGAAATAAGTACTAGAGGTAGTTTTGATCAATGGGTGCTAGGCATTGAATATTCAACTAGAGCTTGGAAAGACAAATACCAATTTTATGGTCAACAGGATTTAGTATCCAATTCATGGACATTAAGAGTGGGTGCACAATATTGCCCCAATGCATTTGATTTTCAAAACTATTGGTCTACGGTGGTTTATCGTTTAGGTTTTTATACTGGCAAAGACTATATCAATATCGACAACAATGGCTTAAAAGTTACTGCATTCACCACAGGACTTTCCATGCCTATTAGAAAATATCGTTCTTATGATTATCAATTTAGTTTATTAAATTTAGCAATGCAAATTGGACAGAGAGGCAGTGGTGTAAATAATTACAGAGAGGGCTTCGTTCAATTTTCAGTAGGTTATAGTTTAAGCGATGTCTGGTTTAATAAACGCAAATATGATTAACAAATCTTTCCATACAATTTTTAGATCAGCAGTTGCTTTGGTAAGTAGCTGCTTTTTTATGTTTGCCTGCGAAAACAATGTAAACGATGTAAAGGCCTTAAGTAGTAAAGAAGGTGGTGTAGATATTGCTAAAGATGTGGCCATTTACATTAGCAATGAAGGAAAAATTACCGCCAAATTAACTGCCCCCTTGATGAATAAATATTTGCAAGACAAAGGCAGAATGATCGAATTTCCCAATACCATCAAGGCCGACTTTTACAAAATCGATAATACAGTAGAAAGCAAACTGACTGCCAAATACTCCCATTATATTGAAAATGAAAACAAAGTTTTTTTAAAAGACGATGTTGTGGTGTATAATATGCTTGGGGACACCCTTTGGAGTGAGGAGATGTATTGGGATCAAAATACCGGCAATTTTTCTACCGACAAAGATGTAATTCTAAAGCAACACAATCCTATTGCTAAAATTTATGGCAAGGGATTAGTGGCCAATCAAAATCTAACAGACATTAAAATATTTGAAAAACCACAGTCCAATAGCTATGCTATCATTTCAGACACCAGTGGTTTTAATCCAAAAAAATAATTGATATGGAATACAGAAAAATGGGCAAGACCGGTTTACAGTTAAGTACTTTAAGCTTTGGTAGCTGGGTCACTTTTCACAAACAAATTAATGACAGCATTGCAGATGAATTGATGGGTATTGCTTATGATGCAGGGGTTAATTTTTTTGACAATGCAGAAGTGTATGCTGCAGGTGAGAGTGAAAAAATGATGGGGCGCGTGCTAAGCAATAAAAAATGGGATAGAACTTCTATCGTACTTTCTTCTAAAGCTTATTTTGGCTGGAGAGGAAAAGAAAACAAACCCAATCAAACAGGACTTAGCAGGAAGCATTTAACAGAAGCTTGTCATGAAGCCTTGAAAAGATTAGAAACCGATTATTTAGACCTTTACTACTGTCATAGGCCTGACAAAACCAGTCCGATTGAAGAAGTAGTTCAAACCATGAACACCCTTATTCAACAAGGAAAAATTTTATACTGGGGAACCAGCGAGTGGAGTGGCGTTGAAATTATGGAAGCCCACCGAGTAGCGGCTGCACAACATTTAATAGGGCCCTCTGTTGAACAACCTCAATACAATTTATTTGAGCGTGCAAAAATGGAGAATGAATACCTTGAAATTTTTAAGAATGTTGGGATGGGTACGACCATTTGGAGTCCTTTAGCTTCGGGGCTTTTAACAGGAAAATACAACGATGGCATACCAGAAGGTTCTCGTTTTCAAATAGAAGGATTTGAATGGTTGAGAGATCGTTGGTTGATGCAAGACAGGGTAAAAAGAGTACAGCAGTTGGGGGCCATTGCCAAGGCACTAAAAGTAAGCACGGCTTCCCTGAGCATTGCTTGGTGTATCAAAAATAAAAATGTAAGCACTGCTATTTTAGGCGCTACCAGTAAAGCACAACTATTAGACAACTTAACTGCTTTGGACACTGCAGCATTGCTCACACCAGAAATTATGGAACAAATAGAAGGCATTGTAGAAACTAAACCGAAATTACCAGAATGGTAGTTGGTGTATAAAAAAATAATTTATGATTTTTGCTATTGTTGCCTCACTTATTTTAATTGGATTTTTTTCTGGCTATGAAATTGGCTTCGTAAGTGCCAATCGATTAAGCTTGGAGCTTAAGAAAAAGCAAGGCAACCGAGCAGGAAAAATCATAGCAGGTTTTTTACAATCACCCACCCAATTTATTGGTACTTGCTTGATAGGTTTAAATATTTCCTTGGTGGTTTTTGGGATACTATTCGAACAACTATTGGACCAAATGCTTTGGGAAAAATTGCATCTGAATGGTTATTCAGTCTTATTAGGCAATACGGTTTTATCTACCTTGGTCATTTTACTCATTGGAGAACTCGTTCCTAAAGCCATATTCAAAGCAAGGGCGGTTTCAATGATTTCTAGTTTTGCACCGATGGCCAATTTTTTTCATTTATTGTTTAGACCCATTACTGTTTTGTTGGTGAATTTAGCACAATGGGTATTGCGTCATATTTTTAAAGTACAAGTAAGCAATAAAAAGGAAGCATTCACTAAAGTAGATTTAGCACAATTTGTTCAACAAACCAAACAACAACAAGAACAACAAGATTTAAATACCGATTTATTTGAAAATGCTTTAAGCTTACCCGATATTAAAATTAGGGAGTGCTTAGTGCCAAGAACAGAAATCATCGGGGTTGAATTGACCACTTCTATCGCTGATTTAAGTATACTATTTATTGAGACCAAATTGAGTAAGCTGATCGTATATGAAGAAACTTTAGATTCCATTGTGGGCTATGTGCATCAATTGGATTTATTTAAAAAACCAAAGCATATAGCTTCCATCTTGCATTCTATTCCATTGGTTACAGAAAGTATGAATGCCGCAGATTTAATAAGTTTATTTTCTAAAAAAAGAAAAAGTATCGCATGGGTGGTGGATGAATTTGGCGGCACGGCTGGCATCGTTACTATGGAAGATGTATTAGAAGAAATTTTTGGAGAAATTGAAGATGAGTATGACGAGCAAGAATTGCTAGAAAAGAAGTTGAGTGAAACGGAATACCTTTTTAGCGGACGATTGGAATTAGATTATTTATATGAAAAGTATGGCATAGATTTCTCGGCAGATGAAGCAGAAACTTTAAGTGGTTATTTGATCCATAAAAATGGAGCCATCCCTAAGCTTAGAACCATCATTCATTTGACTCATTTTGATGCTGAAATATTGGCTGTAAGTGCTACGCGTATTGAAAAGGTAAAAATAAGCATCCATTAAGATTTTCCCGTTTTGGACCGCTGTTTTCCACTATAAACCTTAACTTTATCCCTCATTGAATTTACTGCATGGCACTATTTGACCGTTTTAAAAAAAATGATGACTCCGAGATGTCTTTCATTGATCATCTTGAGGTATTAAGAGGCACCATTGTTCGCTCTTTATCTTCTGTATTAATCACCTCCATCGTATTATTTATTTACCGAGATTGGATCATGGACAACGTTATTACTGGTCCATTAAATTCAGATTTTGTTACCTATAAAGCTTTTTGTGATTTAAGTCATTGGCTGCATCTGGGTGATTCTCTTTGTATGCCTCCTGTAAAAGTATCCTTGCAAAGCACCACTTTCGGTGGACAGTTTTTGAGTAGCATTAGTATGGCCTTTGTGGGTGGTTTGATTATTGCCTTTCCTTATATTTTTTATCAAATATGGGCATTTGTAAAGCCTGCTTTAAAGGAAAAGGAAGTAAAAAATACCAGGTTCATGATTTTTTGGGTGTCTTTTTTCTTTTTTATGGGCGCCGCATTTGGCTTTTTTGTATTGGGTCCTTTCACCTTTAATTTCTTGGCAGGTTTTCAATTGGGCTCAAAAGGTGCCATCACCACTATACCCACTTTTGCAGACTATTTAGACAACTTAACCAATTTAATATTGGGTTGTGGCATTGCCTTTGAATTACCAGTGATTGTATTTTTATTAACTAAAATAGGGCTCATCACGCCTAAGTTTTTATCTACTACGCGTAAATACGCAGTAGTCATTATTTTGTTTGTTTCTGCATTTATAACACCGAGTCCAGATTGGTACAGTCAAACTATTGTATTTATTCCATTGTATACTTTATTTGAATTTAGCATCTTTGTTTCAAGATGGGCACACAAGTCTGTTAAGAAATCAGAAGAAGAATGGGATTAAGGAATTCTTAAAAATAAATAATATGTCTTTTGTTTTTGACACCACAAAACCGATTGCATTGGGTGCAGACCATGCTGGTATTGAGTATAAAAATGCAGTCAAAACATGGCTAGAAGCAAATGGTCATGTAGTTAAAGATTTTGGCACTTACAATACCGACTCTGTGGATTACCCCGATTTTGCACATCCCACTGCGAGCAGTGTTGAAAAAAATGAAACCTCTTTTGGTATTTTATTTTGCGGAAGCGCCAATGGGGTAGCCATGACCGCCAACAAACATGCAGGCATCAGGGCAGGCCTTTGTTGGACAACAGAAGTAGCCGAATTGGTTCGATTGCACAACAATGCCAACATGATTTGCATACCTGCCAGATTTGTAGCCTTAGATTTGGCTAAAGAAATGATTGAAAAATTCATGAGCACTGCTTTTGAAGGAGGAAGACATCAAAACAGAGTGAACAAAATTACTTGTTAAATAAGTAGTAAGTTTTAAAATAAAAGTTTTACAATATAAATTAATGATCATGCGTAAATTATTTTTCTTCCCATTACTTTTTATTTGTTTAATGACTAAAGCGCAAGGCATTGACGTCGCCACAGCTTCTAAATTCATTACTGCAGCGGGCATAAAAGAACAATTAAGTATTATTGCGAGTGCAGAAATGCAAGGTAGAGAAGCAGGTACAGAAGGCGAAAGAAAAGCAGCGGCCTACTTAATTAGCCAATACAAGAAGTTTAAGTTGAAGCCTGGTTACAATGGCAACTATAAATTACCCTTCACCTTATATCAGGCAGTAGCTGGTAAATCTGAATTAAAAATCAATGGAGAAACTGCTATCCTAGATCAAGACTATTGGATCAACAATGCTTATCTGCCCATACATACATTAAAAACCAATGCTGTCATTTATGTGGGTGCAAGTTTTAATGACAAATCAAAAGTAGATGTAAAAGGTAAAATTTTAGTCTCCATCGAAAATGAAGAAAGCAGCGGAAGAAAAGTAAATGCTGCACAAAAATTAGGTGCAGCTGCTATGATCATCATAGCTAAGTCTAATTCAAACCAGTCTAGCGTAAACACTGGCAGACCAAGATTAAGCAAAACCCCCACTGGTTTTGCTTACTTTATAGTTTCCAAAAACTTTGGCAGTAAACTTCTTGGGGGTAGCAAACCCTTTACAGAACAAGAATGGACAGAAATTCCTAAAGGGGTCTATACCACTTATATTGAATGGGCCGCAGAACAACATAGCAAAGAAATCCCAAGCGCCAATGTGATTGCTTATTTACCTGCGAAAGAAAAAACCGACGAATATTTATTTATCACCAGCCATTACGATCATGAAGGCATTAAAAATGGTGTAATTTATTATGGTGCCGACGATGATGGTTCTGGAACCGCAAGCGTCGTAGCCATTGCAGGCGCTTTTGCCAATGCCTCCAAAAATGGTTTTGTTCCAAAAAGAAATATCGTTTTCATGAATGTTTCCGGTGAAGAAAAAGGCTTATTGGGTTCTCAATATTATGCAGAACATCCAGTATTCCCCTTAGAAAAAACTACGGCCGATTTAAATATTGATATGGTAGGACGAATCGATCCTACTTATAAAGGCGACTCATTAAACTATGTATATATCATTGGAGAAGAAAAGTTAAGTAGCGACTTACAAAAAATAACCAATAGCATTAACAATGAAGTGGGTCATCTAGAATTAGATAGAACATTCAACGATCCCAATGATCCTAATCGTTTTTACTACCGTAGCGACCATTACAATTTTGCAGCCAAAGGAGTTCCCGTACTTTTCTATTTTAATGGCACCCATAAAGATTACCATCAACCTTCAGACACCATTGAAAAAATAAATTTTGATTTAATGGAAAAAAGAGTACGCTTTATTTTTCATACAGCTTGGGGAATAGCCATGAAAGAAGATATGCTCAAAAGAGATATGCCCTTAGATATGCCATCCAGGTAATTAAATAATTCGGTACCCTAGTTGATGGGGAGAAGACGCGCGAGCGTCTGATGTTTAAAAAATCATTAAAGAAAAAATAAGCGCCCCATATATTTTATAATGGGGCTCTTATTTTCTACTGACCTAGTATATAAGCAAATATCAACGGCACTACAATGGTAGCGTCGCTTTCCACTATAAACTTAGGCGTATGAATATCTAATTTACCCCAGGTAATTTTTTCATTGGGCAC
>CAINEG010000171.1 GCA_903847655.1 uncultured Bacteroidota bacterium | reverse complement strand
TTTTTCAAAAGCGCTTTCTATTGACCTTCTTTTTTGCTAAATCCTTTTGGACCACCACTGTCTGCATCATTCATTCTAATACGACGGCCTTTGTAATTTTTACCATCTACTGCATTGATCATTTGTTTTGCAGCACCTGATTCAATTTCAACCCAGCTATTCATATCGCGCATGTCAATTTTTCCTAAAGCTTCTTTTCTTAAATCACTCATATCTAAAATGAATTGTAAAAAGCTAGCCTTATAAAAACCATCCTTGGTTCCTAAGTTCACAAATAATCTTGTATAACCACTTGCGCCTCTTTCTGCACCACGACTTCCGCGATCTGAGGAACTACGATCCGATGAGCTGCGCTCCATTCCACGATCATTGCTTCTTGTGCGACCACGATCAGCGCCGCCAAATTCTTGACGACCCCTATCACGATTACGATCCTGTTGTTGCATGGGTTCACGACGGCCTTTATCTGCAGTACGAATATTTAAATCCTGTGCATTTTCATAATAACTTAAGAAACGATTAAATTCCAAAGCAGCGACACGCTTTAAAATTTCTTCCTTAGTCATGTCTGCAAATTTTTCTGCTAACATTGGAACGTAAGTTTCATAATCACCATGACTCACATCGGTTGACATTAACTTATCCATCACATGGAAAAATTGCTTGCGACATACATCCTTACCACTTGGGATATCCAATTTGTGGAAAGTACATTTATTGATATTTTCAATTTGACGCAAACGATAAGATTCACGTGCATGTACAATCGAAATACAAATTCCTTGACTACCCGCACGACCAGTACGACCACTTCGGTGGGTATACACTTCCACATCATCAGGTAATTCAAAATTGATTACATGCGTAATACCTTTTACATCAATACCACGCGCTGCCACATCTGTTGCGATTAATAATTGCAAACTTTTTTCTCTAAACTGACCCATTACGCGATCACGTTGTTGTTGCGTTAAATCACCATGAATGGCATCAATATCATAACCTTCGCGCGTTAATCTTTGTGCTACTTCCTGCGCATCCGCTTTGGTACGGGTAAAAATAATCCCGTAAATGCCAGGATTAAAATCAATGATTCTTTTTAAAGTCTCATAACGGTGTTGCGCTGATGTTAAATAATATTGGTGATCAATACTCTTATTTGTCGCATTCACTTTCCCGATAGTTACTTCCACGGGCTCCTTCATGTAACGCTTACTTACTTTTCTAATTTCAGCTGGCATGGTTGCACTAAACAACCAAATACTTTCTCTATTAGGCGTATTCTTTAAGATAAATTCAATGTCATCCTGGAATCCCATGTTTAACATTTCATCTGCTTCATCCAAAACAACATATTGTATCTTCTCTAAATTAATCGCTTTTCTTTCGATCAAATCAATTAAACGACCTGGCGTTGCGACCACCACTTGTACGCCTCTTTTTAAATCTTTAATCTGCATGCCTATGGAGGTACCACCATACACTGCTAATACTTGTAAACCTGAAATATGCTTTTTAAACAAATTCATCTCGTTTACAATTTGCATACATAATTCCCTGGTTGGACAAACCACCAATGCTTGTGGAAACTTATCGGCTGTATTAATTAATTGTAATAATGGCAAACCAAAAGCAGCTGTTTTACCAGTGCCTGTTTGCGCCAATCCAATAAAATCCTTGGTACCACTTATCAACACAGGAATCGAACGCTCCTGAATTTCAGTGGCATGTGTGTAACCTAATTCTGTAACCGCCTTCACTAATTGCTCATTAATCCCAATCTCCGAAAAGGTTTTCTGGGATTTAACGGCCTCAATTAATTCATTCGTTATATTCAACTCTTCTTTCTTCTTCATTTTTTATATTTTTTGTAAAATCACTGTTGGTGTTTTACTTTTTTTTGTAATTATTTTAAAATCCTTTTTATTTTATTCGCATTTTGAATCAACTCCAACAAATAGTCTGGATTTTCTTTTTCCAAACTCGCTTTGAACTTTCGAAGTTGACTAATATGCTCATTTAATACATCTAATACATTTTCCTTGTTTTGCATAAAGATGGGCACCCACATTTCCGCATTGGACTTTGCCAAACGAACAGTGCTTTCAAAACCACCACTGGCTAACTCAAAAATTGCATCCGATTCTTTTTCCTTCTCCAACACTGTATTTGCTAGTGCGAATGAAGTAATATGCGATATATGACTTATGTATGCCACATGAATATCAAGTTTGATTGCATCCATGTATAATATATGCATACCTAACTGCGCATACATTTGCTCAATGATATGTAAGGCATCTGCATCCACTTGTGCTTTATTACAAATGACCGTTGCCTTATCTACAAACGCATCTGTTTGCGCTGCTGTTGGACCACTAAATTCAGTACCCCACATTGGATGTGTTGGAACGAATCTTCCTTTATTGGAATGTGCATTCGCGACATTTACAATACTTTCCTTAGTAGACCCTAAATCAAAAACAACTTGTTTGTTCACTAAATTCAAAATGGTGGGCAATAATAATTCAGCTACATTCACGGGTGTGGCAAGCGCAATGATATCAGAAGCTGTAACTGCGTCCTCCAAGGACATAATTTCATCAACAATACCTAATTGCAATGCTTGCTGTTGGTGTTCCATGTTTTGATCCACGCCAATAACATGACTTACAAAGCCTTTCTTTTTCAAAGACAATGCAATGGATCCTCCCATTAAACCAATTCCAACCACTGCTAAACGCATGCTTTTATTTTTTTTATTGCTTCACTAAATTTTTCCAATGAACCACATAAACTTACTCGGATATAGTCGTTACCTGCACTACCAAATATGCCACCAGGGGTGATAAAAACATTGGCTTCATACAATACCTTATCACTTAACGCATAACCATCTTTGTAAGTAGTGGGGATTTTTGCCCAAACAAACATTCCCACTTGTTGTTTTGAATAGGCACATTTTAAAACATCTAATAATTCGAATACTTTTTCACGTCGTGCTGTATATATTTTATTCACGGAGTCATACCAACTTTGATCCAAGCTTAATGCTTTGGCTGCTGCTAATTGCACAGGCAAAAACATACCACTATCCATGTTGGATTTAAACCTAAGTATTTCATTGATTCGGTCCTCGGCGGCAATTAACATGCCCACTCTCCAACCTGCCATATTCTGGCTTTTACTAAGAGAGTTTAATTCAATCACTACCTCTTTCGCACCATGAATGCTTAATAAGCTTTCCGGTTGATCATTTAAAATGAATGCGTAAGGATTGTCATGACAAATCAATATTTGATGCTTCCTTCCAAAGGCTACTAATTTTTCAAACAATTCCTTAGTAGGACTTTG
>CAINEG010000170.1 GCA_903847655.1 uncultured Bacteroidota bacterium | reverse complement strand
AATTATTTAATAATTATTTAAATAGCTATAACAAAATTCTCTAGAAAGATTGCTATTCATTTGGAAAAAGTAGAAACAAGTATAAATATTTGTATTGTAAATAAAAATTACGATTTACATATTAATAATTTATTAAATACTTTAAAGCGTTTAATAAAAATATTAAAATGTTTAAACATAATTATCCTTTGGGGGAAGGATAATCGGGGTGATTGGAATTCGTTCTGGTCACCCCAAATTTTTTAAAGGAATTTACACCGCCACATTAAAATCGCGTAAAGCATCATTCAAGCTGGTCTTTAAATCGGTGCTTGGTTTTCTTTGACCAATGATTAATGCACAGCTTACTTGATAATCGCCTGCAGGGAAGGATTTTCTATAGGAGCCCGGAATCACCACACTTCTAGCGGGTACACGGCCCTTGTATTCAATGGGTGTTGGGCCACTTACATCTATAATTTTAGTGCTTTGAGTTAAGACTACATTGGCCCCTAATACAGCTTCTTTTTCCACATGCACCCCTTCTACGACAATACATCTGCTGCCAATAAAACAGCCATCTTCTATCACTACAGGGCTAGCTTGTAAGGGTTCCAAAACACCCCCAATACCTACCCCTCCACTCAAATGCACCCCTTTCCCAATTTGCGCACAACTTCCCACAGTAGCCCAGGTATCTACCATCGTGCCTTCATCAACAAAGGCACCAATATTCACATAGCTTGGCATTAGCACCACATTCTTTGCTAAATAAGCGCCATATCTTGCCACAGCATGAGGCACTGCTCTTACGCCTAAAGCGGCATAATTAGATTTTAGCAACATCTTATCATGAAATTCAAAGGGCGCTAATTCCCAGGTTTGCATGGGCTGAATAGCGAAGTACAATAAAATGGCTTGCTTTACCCATTCATTCACTACCCATGCATTGTCTTTTGGTTCAGCGACTCTTAAACGGCCTTTGTCTACTTCCTCAATCACTGCGCGTACAGCATTGCTATAGGCTTCGTCTTTTAATAAATTACGATCGGCCCAGGCCGCTTCAATCTTATTTTTTAATTCCATGTGCTTATTTTGAACAAAATTACAAACTAGGGCATAAATACTTGCAGTTTCTTATACACAATAATGAAGCTCGTTTATTTATAAGTATTGTTTAATTTGCAACATGTTTGTTTACGAAGAAGACTTACAAGCTTGTTTGGCGGCCCTTCAAAAAGGAGCAATCATTCTTTATCCAACGGATACCGTCTGGGGCATTGGCTGTGATGCCACCAATGAAGCCGCAGTGGCAAAAATATTTGCCTTAAAAAAAAGAACAGATACCAAGGCCATGATTGTTTTAGTAGAAGAAGAGCAATCCATTTTAAATTATGTGGAAGTTGCACAGCTACAGGTATTTGATTACATCAAAGGCATTCACAAACCCACTACAGTGATTTATCAAAAAGCAAAAAATTTGGCCAAAAACTTAATCGCTGCAGATGCCTCTGTGGCTATTAGAATTACCAAGGATGTTTTTTGTAAAACCATCATTAAACAATTGGGTAAACCCATTGTAAGTACTTCCGCCAATTTATCGGGTTATCCAACCCCTATGTGTTTTAGAGATATTTCTTTAGACATTATTGAAGGGGTAGATTATGTGGTCAAGCACAGACAAGACGAAACCGAATTAGCCCAACCATCTTCTATTGTCAAATGGGACCAAGAGGGCAATCTTATCATTATTAGACCTTAATTGTTAGATGCGAAAAATCTTAGTCATACAAACTGCTTTTATAGGAGATGTAGTATTAGCCACTTCCTTACTTGAATCCTTGCATGCGCAATATCCAATGGCAGCCATTGATGTATTGGTTCGTCAGGGCAATGAATCTTTATTTAATGAGCATCCTTTTATTCATGAATTAATTATTTGGAATAAAAAAAAGCAGAAATACCTGCATTGGTTGAAAATTTTATTTCAAATTAGAAAAGCGCAGTATGATGCAGTAGTGAATGTGCAACGTTTTGCAGCCACTGGATTGTGGACGGCGCTTTCCAAAGCAAAATTTAAAATTGGCTTTAATAAAAATCCTTTTTCATTTTTATTTACGCATGCGATCAAACATTTGGAAATTGAAGTGGGGATGCATGAAATCAATAGAAACCATCAATTGATTCAAGTGCTTGGCCCTGTTGTATTAGCCAATCCAAAATTATATCCCACAACAAAAGATGATGAGCAAGTAAAAAAATATCAAGACCAACCTTATGTTTGTATTGCACCTGCTTCTGTCTGGTATACCAAGCAATATCCACTTTCTGCTTGGGTAAAGTTTTTACAAGCCCTTCCTTTTGATGGCCCCATTTATATATTAGGGGGTGCAGGAGATAGAATCATTGGAGAGAAAATGATGAAAACTGCCAACAAAAAATTGATCAATCTTGCAGGAGAAATTGGATTTTTGGCTTCCGCAGCCTTGCAAGCAAAGGCAGTTTTAAATTATGTGAACGATTCTGCCCCTATGCATTTTGCTTCGGCCATGAATGCGCCAGTGGTAGCGATTTATTGTTCAACCATTCCTGCTTTTGGTTATGGGCCCTTATCTGATCAGTCATTTATCGTGCAAACCCAAGAAAATTTGGCTTGCCGACCATGTGGCCTGCATGGTAAAAAGAAATGTCCTTTGACGCATTTTAATTGTGCGCATTCTATCCAAATTCAAGAATTGACTAGTCCTTTATTACAAGTGCTACAACATTAGTACTTTTGTGCAGATGCAAATAAAATTCACCGCCTCAGAACAAGCCCTGTTTGAAGTAGTTGCCCAAGAAGCAACTAAAATGGGAATTCCTGCTTTTGCAGTGGGGGGCTTTGTACGTGATAAAATATTGGATCGACCTACCAAGGACATCGATATTGTTTGTTTAGGGGATGGATTGGAACTAGCTACTGCATTTGCCAATCAATTTAAACCAAGACCCCCGGTGTCTTTGTTTAAAACATTTGGCACAGCACAGGTGAAATTGGATAGCATTGAAATTGAATTTGTAGGGGCTAGAAAAGAAAGTTATTCCAAAGACAGTAGAAAGCCACAAGTGAGTCCTGGTAGCATCGAAGACGATCAAAACAGAAGAGATTTTACCATCAATGCGTTGGCGGTGGAATTAAGTGAAAACAACTTTGGCACTTTGATTGATCCTTTCGGAGGAGTCAAAGATTTAGAAAATAAAATACTAAGAACACCACTGGCACCAGAGCAAACTTTTGACGATGATCCCTTGCGTATGATGCGCGCCATCCGTTTTGCGACTCAGTTAGATTTCACTATTACACCCGAAACTTTTATAGCCATTCAAAAAATGGCAGATCGAATTAAAATAGTTTCGCAGGAAAGAATTACCGATGAGCTACAGAAAATAATGATGACGGACAAGCCTTCCAAAGGCTGGTATTTATTAAAAGAAGCAGGCCTATTACAATATATTTTTCCAGTTTTGCTTCAATTAGAAGGGGCGGAAACATTGGATGGCATTGGGCATAAGGATAATTTTTCTCATACCCTTCAAGTTTTAGATAATTTAGCAGCCACCTCTGATGATTTGTGGTTAAGATGGGCTGCTTTATTGCATGATATTGCCAAGCCTAAAACAAAAAAATTTGAAACTGGTTTTGGCTGGACTTTTCATGGCCATGAAGTGGTGGGGGCAAGAATGGTGCCTAAGATTTTTACGCAATTAAAATTGCCATTGAATGAGAAAATGAAAATGGTGCAAAAATTAGTGGCCTTGCATTTGAGACCTATTTCATTGACCAAGGAGACTGTGACCGACAGCGCCATTCGAAGACTATTGTTTGATGCAGGGGAGGATATTGATTTTTTAATGCTCCTTTGCGCGGCAGACATTACCAGTAAAAATAAAGTGAAAGTAAAACGTTATTTACAAGGTTTTGATTATGTCAAACTAAGGTTGCAGGAAGTAGAAGAAAAGGACAATATTAGAAATTGGCAACCACCCATTACAGGTGAAATTATAATGGAATTATTTGCCATCACTCCTTCCAAACAAGTGGGTATGATCAAAGATGCCATCAGAGAAGCCATATTGGACGGAATCATTCCCAATGAATATGATGCGGCTTATGCTTTTATGTTAAAAGAAGCCGAAAAACTAGGCTTGTATCCTATAATAAAATAGTAATTTAGCGTTTCAAAATACCAAAATGGCAGTATTAAAATTTAGGGTTTATTGGGAGGAGGATGATGTGATTTACAGAGATGTTTTGGTGAAGCATACGCAAAATTTTGCCGACTTGCATCAGATCATATTGAGGGCTTTTGAATTTGATCAAAAACATGATGCTACTTTTTTTAGAAGCAATGATACTTGGCAAAGAGGAAGAGAAATTAGTAAGGAAGTCTATGATAAAGAATACAAAGCGCCGCCTTTATTAATGGAAGAAACCATCATTGGTTCTGAAATCATCGATACCAATCAGCACTTTATTTATTTGTATGATTTTGTTAAGGCTTGGTCTTTTTTAATTGAACTGATTCAAGTGATTAAAAACTCAGACGCGGACATGAGTTTGGAGTATCCATTAGTGAGTCGAACAGAAGGCGTAGGGCCGATGCAATATGGTACCAAGGGTTTATTGGGAGAAAAGTTTGCAGACATCGAAGAAAAATATGATCTATCAGAAGCCAAGGAAGGCTTTGGTCAAGAAGGAGAAGATGACGTGGATGCCTCTGATGACGGGGGTGATGATGATACTGAAGAAGAAGACGCGCATGCGTCTGATGATAGAGAAAACACTTCTGATGACGGAGACGACAATCAAGCATCTTCTGGCAGTGAATTTTTCGAAGGAGAAGCTTTTTAGTTGGACTATTTCGCTTCACTTATTTATTTCAAATTAATTTTTAATGAGCTTTACTAAAACTGTATACATTGTCATGGGCCCAACAGCGGTTGGAAAAACAAGTTTCGCTATTGCGCTTGCAAAAAAATTAAGTACAGAAATAATTTCTGCAGACGCACGCCAATGTTACCAAGAAATGAATATCGGTGTGGCAAGGCCAAGTGTAGAAGAATTGAATGAGGTACCGCATCATTTCATCGCCAGCCATTCAGTCAACGAGGAGCTCAATGCCTCTTTTTTTGAAAACTGGGCCTTAGATAAAATAAACAACTTATTTGAAAAAAAAGATAATGTCGTCATGGTGGGTGGAACTGGTTTGTACATCAAGGCTTTTTGTGAAGGACTGGATTTAATTCCAACCATTGATGCCTCTATTAGAGAAAACATCATTCAGCAATATGAAAAATTGGGCTTAAGGTGGTTGCAAAAAGAAGTATCGGTAAAAGACCCGATTTATTGGGCAAGGGGCGAGCAGAAAAATCCACAAAGATTAATGCGTGCCTTAGAAGTAATACTTGGGACTGGATCTTCCATTGTTAGTTTTCAAAACAAAAAAAATATAGAAAGACCATTTAAAATAGTAAAGATTGGATTAGAAATGCCAAGAGAACAATTGTATGACAGAATCAATCAAAGAGTGTTGACCATGTTGGAAGATGGTTTGGAAGCAGAAGTGAAAAGCCTAGCTGCTTTTACACATCTAAATGCCTTGCAAACAGTGGGTTATAGCGAATGGCTAGGTTATTTTGAAGAAAAAGATACAAAGGAGCTAGTCGTAGAAAAAATTCAACAAAATACCCGTCATTATGCTAAAAGACAAATGACCTGGTTTAAAAAAGATCCCTCTATTCAATGGTTTGAAGCAACTACACTTAGCCCTGAGCATATTTTGTTAAAATAATTTAAGATTTCAGAAAATTAATCTGGCAGAAACTAGAGGGAGCTCAAAAATCAGTAATTTCAATATACAAGCATTTAGCTTGACTAAAAATTCAATACTTTATTTAATTAAAATTTACATTTATGCAAAAACTAGGTAATTTCTTACTGGTTGGTCTTTGTTCACTTTGCTTAGTGCAGGCTCAAGGCCAAACTATTCAATTTGAAAAATACACCCTACCCAATGGATTAAAAATAATTTTACATGAAGATCATTCAGCGCCTGTGGTGGCAGTGACTGCCTTGTACCATGTGGGTTCTAAAAATGAGGATACTGCTCGTACGGGCTTTGCTCATTTTTTTGAACATTTATTGTTTGAGGGAACCGACAATATCAAAAGGGGGGAGTTTGAAAAATACGTGAGCGGTGCCGGAGGCTATTCCAATGCCAATACTACCCAAGACCGTACTTTTTATTATGAACTTTTTCCATCCAATCAAGTAGACCTAGGCTTGTGGTTAGAAAGTGAGCGTATGATGCATGCCAAAGTGGAGCAAGTGGGTGTGAATACGCAGCGTGAAGTAGTGAAAGAAGAAAAGCGCCAAAGAATTGACAATCGTCCTTATGGATCTTTTATTACTGAAGTATTAAAAAGGGCTTATAAAGTGCATCCTTATCGTTGGTTTACCATTGGTAGTTTGGAACATTTGAATGCAGCCAAATTAGAGGAGTTTGTAAAATTTTATAAAACTTACTATGTTCCTAATAATTGTGTCTTATCTATTGCAGGAGACATCAATATTCCAGAATTAAAGAAAAAAATTGAAGCCTATTTTGGTCCAATTGCAAAAGGAACCATACCTATGAATAGACCTTCCATTAAAGAGCCGCCATTGGGTGGAGAAGTTAGGGATGTGATTTATGATAATATTCAATTGCCTGGTGTATTCCAAGCTTACCGAGCACCTAAGCAAGGGGGTAATGAATATTATGCATTCAATGTATTATCCAATATTTTGTCAGGCGGAGAATCTTCCAGAATGAACAAAAGCTTGGTAGATAACAAACAATTGGCGGCAGCTGCACAATCTGTTCCCTTTTTCAATGAAGATGATGGTTTGTTTATATCCTTGGCCATTGCCAATATGGGTGTAAATATTGATACCTTAGAAAAGAACATGGATAGTGTAATCAATGAATTTAAAAACAGTTTGGTAGGCGAGCGTGAATTTCAAAAAGTAAAAAACCAAATTACTACTGAAATGGTGAATTCAAAAGCGACTATGGCGGGTATTGCAGAAAGCTTGGCGAACAATGAAGTGTATTTTGGAGATGCCAATTTAATCAATACAGAATTAGAGAAATACAATAAAGTAACCAGACAAGATGTTTTGAATGTGGCTAAGAAATATTTAAACAAAGACAACAGAGTGGTACTTTATTATTTACCCAAAGAAAAACCAACTGCTAAATAATTGAGCTAGTACAAATAAAAATAATCTTATGAAAAAATTGATATACATCACCTTATTTATTTTGCCATTGTTTGCGGTGGCACAAAATATTGATCGAACTAAATCGCCCTTGCCGGGAAAGGCACCATTGATTCAAGTGGCCGACCCAGTTAAATTTACATTAGCTAATGGCTTGCAAGTGTTTGTCGTAAAAAACACCAAGCTCCCAAGAGTCTCTGCCACTTTAGCTTTGGACATAGATGGAATTAAAGAAGGAGAGAAAGCGGGCCTGGCAGATTTGGCCGGCCAATTACTTAAAAGAGGGACAGAAAAAAAATCTAAAGCTGAATTAGATGAAGCTGTAGAATATTTAGGGGGTAGTTTGGCTACCTCTAGTCGCTATGCTTCTGTAAGTTCGCTTAAAAATAATTTCCCCAAATTAATGGATTTATTGTCAGAAGTTATTTTGCATCCAGCCTTATCATCTGAGGAGTTAGAGAAATTGAGAACACAAACCATTTCTGCTATTGAAGCTAGTAAAGATGAACCAGATGCCATTGCGGGCAATGTGGTGAATAAATTGGTCTATGGGGCCAATCATGCCTATGGAGAAATCACTACTGTAAAAACGGTGACTGCTGTCAAAGTGGAAGATGTAAAAAACTATGTTAAAAACTATTGGATTCCTAACAATGCCTATTTAATTTTTGTGGGAGATATCGAACCAGCTGCAGCCAAAGCATTGGCAGAGAAAAATTTTAGTAGTTGGGCAAAGGGAACTTATACCAGACCTAAATATGAGAAGCCTGCCATTCCAGCTACTTCTTATATTGCTATCGTGGATCGTCCAGCATCAGTTCAAAGTGTGGTTTCAGTCGCTTCTACAGTCAACTTAACCAAGGGATCTCCCAATGATATTCCTTCTATTGTAATGAACAATATATTGGGTGGAGGTTCTTCGGGTAGATTATTTTTGAACTTAAGAGAAAAACACGGGTTTACTTATGGGGCCTATTCTTCCATTAGACCCGATTACCAAATTGGTTTTTTCAAAGCTGAATCTTCTGTCAGAAATGAAAAAACCGACAGTGCCATTCAAGAAATATTAAACGAATTATATACCATTCGTAATTCCAAGGTGGGCGATACAGAGTTAAGTCAAATCAAAAATTATTTGGCTGGAGGCTTTGCTCGTTCTTTAGAAGATCCTGCTACCATTGCCAATTTTGCATTGTCCATTGCAGTTAATCATTTACCTGCTGATTATTACCAAAAGTATTTAACCACTCTAGCTGCAGTGAATGCATCCAAAGTACAAGAAGTGGCTACTGCTTTATTGAACCCTGCTAAAATGCATATTGTTATAATAGGCAATGCAAAACAAATAGCTAAGGGCTTAGAAAAATATGGTCCTGTAAAATATTTTGATATTGAAGGCAATGAAATGGCAGCACCAGTGGAAGCTAAGGTAGATTTAAGTTTAACGCCTGCTGCATTAATGGAAAAAGCCATTGCAGCCGTTGGTTCTAAAGAAGCCTTAGACAACTTAAAAGATGTGCAATTAAAAGGAACTGCCAGTGTAATGGGTCAGTCTTTAGAAATGAAACAAACCATTTTAGTTCCAGGTAACTCTGTTACAACCATGTCCATGGGAGGCATGGCCATCATGCGTCAAGCTGTGGTGGATGGTAAATACTCTGTAAGTCAACAAGGACAGGAAGCGCCAATGACTGATGATTTAAAAGAAGGCTTAGACGAATCAGCTTTTCTTGCGCCAGAACAATTGTACCTTGCAAAAGGCTATGGCTTAAAAATTATTGGTGGAGACAAAGTAGGTGGTAAGGAAGTAATCGATGTTGAAGTAACAACACCTTCTAAGAAGCTGTCTCACCGCTTTTATGATGCTAAAACTTTCTTATTATTGAAAACTTCCAAATCAGAAGAAGTGCCTGGAAGAGGTACCATGACCCAGCAACAATTTTATAATGCTTATCAAACAGTGAACGGTATTCAAATACCTTCTGAAATGATTATTGATATGGGTCAGATGAAAATAAATGTAAAGTATACAGATATTAAAGTGAACCAAGGCTTAAAGATCACCGACTTAAAATAGGTTAAGGAGCTTTCATAGCGCTCAAAAAAAATACCTCCCGAGGACTCGGGAGGTATTTTTTTTATCATTAAATTAAATTTATTTAGAGAATCGAATGCCGTAACCAATATTAAAAATCATTTGATTCCCAGTCATGTTGGCAAAAGTATTTGCTTTGTCATTTAAACGATAAGGGAAGACAACATCTTTGGTGCTACTATTGATGATGGTAAAATCAATAAAATGTCTGTTAGTTCTATAACCAATGCCACCACTTACCACTAGTCTTGAAGCTTTTAAAGCTTCATCCTTATATGGGCTGCCGTAATAGGCGGTACCAGCTCTTAACATCCAGTTGCCGTTTAATTTTATTTCAGAACCAATTTTGATGTTTAGATTATTTTTATAAATCGACTTAATGGTATTATTCAACGCATTGTAATATTCGGTCGTTACGTCGTCGTAAGTATTGCCATAAAAGCGCGTACCCGCATAATTGACCCATTCTACATCAGCACTAATAAAGCCAAGTGGTTGAGTAGGTTTATTAGGCGCCGCGAAAAAATAACTAGAGCTAAAAATAGTTTTTAAAGGGGTAGCCACGGTGTATTCTCTTTCACCTGGATAGCCATTGTTTAATTCATTGGAACTAGCAGTTTGGGTACCTGCATATTTTTCCGTATTGGTGGTCATGTCCACACTTAACCTGTCTATGAAAGAAATCAATTGAGGGGTATGTAAAGCAAAGCCTATTCTAAAATAAGATTCAGGTTTGTAGATGACACCAAATTTTGCACCAATACCCCAACCTTTTGAATTAAAACTTTCATGGAGGGAGAATCTATCAAAATCATTGTTTGTACTATTGCTCGCATCTGTTTCTGAATAGTAAAAAGATTTACTGTAATTGATCATGGGCATGACAAAGCTGGCACCTAAGTATAATTTATCAGCCATCGTACCTCCCCAGCCAAAGGCCAATTCATTGTAACTGCCTGAAGTAAGTAAATCGTAGGTTTGATTCAATCCAGATGAATTTGGTACTAAGCTTTGGTAACCTGTTACTGCTCCACTTGCATTCGCGGTGGTGTCAATCAAGTAGGTTCTATAGGCCAATGAACTACCAAAAATATAATTGTTCAATGCACTATTAGTATCGGCTCCATCACGAATTAATTCTTCTAAATATTTTTCAGCATAACTACTAAAATTATTTAAACCATTAAATCTAATATGGTTGGAAAAATCGGCCACTTGATTAAAACTAATAGAAAAAGCGGTGCTGGTCCAATTGTTCTTTTTAAGACCATCGGCTAGAACTATACCAATGGATCCAAAAGAGGATTTATTGTCATTGCTTGAGCTATTGGTACCGCGGTATTTAAAATCATTGGTCTGCACTAAAAATTTAGGCGTCAATAAAATTTCACTTGATTTATACATACCCAATCCAGCTGGATTGATGTGATTGGCAGATAAATCGCCACCCAATGAACCCATCGCTCCACCCAATGCATTGCTTCTAGCTGTTCCGCTTGGATGGAACCAGGTTAATCGTAATGCGTCTTCTGGATCTTGTGCATACGAGGCTATACTTGATCCTAGAATGATCAATAAAACTAATTTCTTCATATTGGTTGCTATTTTAAAATACAGGCTTTCGGAAAATGAGTAAACAAAATATTAAGGGTTTTGGCCTCTTGAAGGACGTGGAGCACTAGTAGAAGTTCCGCTGCTATTGAATCCTCCACTTCTGCCACCAGAGTTACTGCTATTGTTACTTTGTGCTGGGGCTGAATAGTTTGCTCTATTTTGAGTACTGCCGCTATTGTTGTTATTGTTTGAGAAATATCTGGCAGGTCTATCATAACCATTACCACCCCCATTACCCCCATTGCTATTGTTTACATTGGCATTGTTGGTCACCACGCGTTTAATCAAACTCCCAAAATTACTGTTCGCATTTGGATTGACTGTATTTCTTAAATTGACATTGTTGTTGTTATTGTTGATCGCGTTATTGGAGTTGTTGTAGCCCCTATTGTTTCTATAGGCACCTAAACCAACAGCACTATTTTGCATAGAGCGTGTGGCTATCTGTTGTTGCCTATTGTCACCATTGCCACGATTGCCATATCCAGGGTTGAAATTTCCACCATGATAATAAGGACGATAAGGATTCCAAAGACCAACAAAGTAGGGGTTCCATCCACCGTAGCCAAAGCCATATCCACCATAGCCAAATCCGCCATAGCCGAATCCGCCATAGCCAAATGGGTCATAACCAAAATTATTGAAGCCCCAACCCATGCCATAACCACCAAATGAACTATAGGGATTGTAACCGCCCCAGCCCATGGTATAGCTTGGACCAAATGGATAATACCAGGAAGCGCCGTAGTAACCAGTGTACCAACTGTTCCATCCTAAGTAAGAAGGGTAGAAGGCATTGTTAAAACGGGGGTCATTCCAATAGCCCCAATCGTCAATGCTACTCCATCTATTTCTGTTGGCCACTTTCAATCTTAAATAACGATCATCTTGATAGTTTTGATAATCTTGGTATTCTTCATTATCTGCACTAGCATTGGCTTGATTGTTGGTATTATTTTCTTGCGTACTTGCATTGTTCTGTATCCTATTCGGACTGCTCCAGTCTTCTGTGGTCACCACTTTTTTATTCGTGGAAACAGTATTTCTTAGATTGGGTGTAGTGTATAAATCGTCTGAGGCCATACTGCCTGCTTCTTGCAAACTAGTACAGCTGGCGCTTACTAAACTAAACGCCACTAGGCAAATCACCATTAGCCTCAAATTAGTGCTCGTTTTTAATCTGTTCATTTTGATAAAGTTTAGGTTTTTATATGCCCCTGTTTTAGCATACATTTGCTTATATAAAGGTACAAAACTTTAAAATATAGAGCGTTTTTAGTACTTGATTTGTTACAATATAAATTGTTAAGATTTTTACAATGGCAAAGGAATTAACAACTAGGGCCCAGGACTATTCTCAATGGTACAACGACCTTGTCATCAAAGGCGAGCTGGCAGATTACAGTGCAGTAAGAGGCTGTATGGTCATAAAACCTTATGGTTATGCTTTATGGGAAAATATGCGCGATGTCTTAGACAAAATGTTCAAAGATACTGGGCATCAAAATGCTTATTTCCCTTTATTCGTTCCCAAATCACTTTTTGAAGCAGAGGAAAAAAATGCCGAAGGCTTTGCCAAAGAATGTGCGGTCGTTACTCATTATCGTTTAATTGCCGACCCCAATAATAAGGGAAAATTAATGGTAGATCCGGAAGCCAAATTAGAAGAGGAATTAATTGTTCGTCCAACCAGTGAAGCCATCATTTGGAATACTTATAAAACTTGGATTCAGTCTTATCGTGATTTACCCATTTTAGTGAATCAATGGGCGAATGTGGTAAGATGGGAAATGCGCACACGTTTATTTTTACGCACTGCCGAATTTTTATGGCAGGAAGGACATACGGCACATGCCACTGCAGCGGAAGCAATTGCAGAAACCAAACAAATGTTAAACGTCTATGCCGACTTCGTAGAAAATTGGATGGCCGTGCCTGTGATCAAAGGAGTGAAAACAGCCAACGAGCGTTTTGCAGGTGCAGAAGATACTTATTGCATTGAAGCTTTAATGCAGGATGGAAAAGCATTGCAAGCAGGTACATCCCATTTCTTAGGACAAAACTTTGCGAAAGCTTTTGATGTTAAATTTAGCGATCAGCATAATAAGCAAGAATATGTTTGGGCTACTAGTTGGGGCGTGAGCACAAGATTAATTGGCGGCCTAGTAATGACACATAGCGATGATGAAGGTTTAGTATTGCCTCCACGCATTGCACCTATTCAAGTAGTCATTGTTCCAATTTATAAAGGAGAAGAACAAAAGCAAGTATTAGATGAGAAAGTAGGAGAGCTAGTAAAATCCTTTAAGGCAGCGGGGATAAGAGTAAAATATGATAATTCAGATCATGCTAGACCAGGATGGAAATTTGCAGAGTATGAATTAAAAGGGGTGCCTATTAGAATAGCCATTGGGGCACGTGATTTGGAAAACAAACAAGTAGAATTAGCGCGTCGTGATACCAAAGAAAAATCTGCTGTAGCAATGGAAGGCTTAACGCAAACGGTAGAAAATTTATTAGTAGAAATACAAACTAATTTATTTGAGCGTGCTAAAAAATACCGTGAAGAACATATTACCAAGGCCGATACTTGGGAGGAATTTTTGAATATTTTGGACAACAAAACTGGTTTTGTTTTAGCACATTGGGATGGTACTGCTGAAACAGAAGATAAAATCAAAGAATTAGCTAAGGCCACCATTCGTTGCATTCCATTGGACAATCCATTAGAAAATGGAAAATGTATTTTAACTGGTAACGCCTCTACGCAACGTGTTTTATTTGCAAGAGCCTACTAAGTCTTCATTGGCATGAAACAAAAACCCATTCTAAAAGTTTTGATTCCTTATTTAGAAGGAAAAGTGTTGTTGATAGACAAGCCCTTGCGTTGGACCTCTTTTGACATTGTAAAAAAAGTAAGAGGACTTACCCGAATTTTAAAGGTAGGGCATGCAGGTACCTTAGACCCACTGGCCACAGGCCTGTTGATTGTTTGCACAGGAAGCTTTACCAAACAAATTGACAATTACATGGGCATGCCAAAAGAATATATTGGATCCATGGTCTTAGGTGCCACTACGCCCACTTATGACTTAGAATCTGAGCCAGAAAATTTTACTTCCATTGCAGATTTGACAAAGGAGCAGATTGTCAATGCCACAATTCCTTTCATTGGAGACATTTTACAAATGCCACCTCAACATTCTGCTATTAAAAAAGACGGAAAAAGATTATATGAATCTGCCAGAAAAGGGATTGAAGTGAAAGTAGATCCTCGAAAAGTAAATATTGCCAATTTCGAAATTACTAAAATTGATTTACCCACCATTGAGTTTAAAGTGGTTTGTTCTACGGGTACTTATATTAGAAGTTTGGTGAAAGATTTCGGAGACGCACTTAAAGTGGGCGCCTACATGAGTAGTTTAAGACGCACAAAAATTGGTGAATATGAAGTGGACAAGGCTATACAATGGCAGGACTTACAAGTTGAAATAGAAGCTTTAATTGCTGGATCGGACGGTGCCATGAATCAAGCAGAAGAAAAAATTTAAAAAGGCAGTCCAATTCCAAATTGCCAAGCATAATTGTTAACGGTCAATCCATTGGGTTTTGCATCGGCCCATTTGAAATGAGACAAATCCATCCATCCATTGTTGCTTAGTCTGGTAGGGTCTTTCATTTTTAAAGCGTAATCTACACGAATGATAAAATAATTAAAATCAAACCTAATTCCAGAACCTATTCCAATGGCCAAGTCTTTATAAAGCTTGTCTAGTTTGAATCCAGAGGCTGGGTCAATACTTGATTCGTGGGTATTCCAAATATTTCCAATATCCGTAAATACGGCGGAACTAATTTTATAGGAACCTATTTGCAAAATGGGGAATCGAAATTCTATATTGGTCTCTAATTGAACATCCCCAAAACGATCAAAGTTTTGACTTTTTGTACTGGTGTCGTAAAATTGTGAGCTGCCTAATCCTAATTGCCTCAATCCCCATGCACGCATACTATAAGGTCCACCAGCAGTGAATTGTTTGAAAAATGGAAGTTGTCCTTTTAAGCCAGGATCATTACTGTAATTGTTCCCCCAGCCGCCCATCAAACGCCAAGCCAATTCGGTATAAGTGAATTTGTATAATTTTCTTAATTCAATTTCTGCTTTAATGTACCTGTAAATATGTTTTTGAATGTCTGAAGATAAGCCGAGCAATCCGCCCGCTTCTTCAATGCCCATTCTAAAATAATTGTTTTGATTCGGATGATTCAAGGAAGGGCCGGAACGCAGAAAACTAAGTGTTTGACTGATTACATTTCCTTGGTTAAAGGAAGACCTTAAAAAAGGGTTTAATAATAATAAGCTGTCTAATTTTTCAAATTTTTTTATGTGGTATAATTCGATGTTAAGGGGACGGTATGTCCAGGTAATGTCGGAACCATTTTTATTTTTCTTTGTTTCATAACCCCAATTAGTGGTGAAGGAAGCTAACTGGTAATAATTCAATCTGTCTATATAAGCCCCATTTAAAGAGAAATTAGTTCTTGTGCTATTGAGGTAATTGCTTTGTCTTGGCCTAAAAGGAATCAGCAAGTTGGGGAAACTATAGGTATGGCCCACATTAAAAAGTAAGGTTTGTGTTAAGTTATCATTGCCATTGTTCACATTCAATTCAATACCCGTTCTCAAATTAGTAATGGAAGGGATGGATTTTTTTTGAACGTTCTTGTCTCTATAGGTAAGGCTGGTGGACAAGCCAAGAAGGTTGCCTGACACCAATTCGGAATTATTTTTACTGCCTTCTAAATCAAAACTAAAACTATGTCTTAAGGCAGGCACTAAAAAATAATGCAAATAGATACTGTCCTTTTGGAGACTAGTCCTCCCATCAATTTGTTGCCAAGCACCAAGACTACTAAAATTATTTAAAGTTTGGTAGTAGAGTTTTTCATTAAATAAGTCTCCTTTTTTAATGAAAGATTGTTGTTCAAACAATATCGACTTAAATTTTGGATAGTTAAATTGATGCACGGTGTTTTCAAAGCTTTCTTGACGCGCTAAATTTTTAATTAATATACTGTCCGGATTGTCCGCTAATTTTAAATCACTATAAAATATTTGTTGTCCAACTGGGTAAACCTTGGTGGTGCTTGAATCGGTATTGCGTAATTGAAAACTGATTTTCCAACTAGGGCTTTCATTTTCTTTTTGCTTTGCAGTGCTAATTTGATTGATTTGCGCTAAGGGGTCAAGTTTCAATTGCATCAATTGCTGATTGAGCGTATCTACTTCAGCAAATATTTTTTCTTTAGTGAAAAAATAATATCCATTAGCTCTAAACAATTCAACCAGTCGGTCTAACTCGTTGTTAATGGATTCGTTAGAAAAGGCCATTCCCTTTTTAATATAGGCCTCCGTTTGATGCTGGTTGGCAATGTACTGAAGGGCTTTGTCTGTTAATTGATAAACGACCGTATCGATGATTGTTTTTTTGTTCAGTTTGATTTCCATGGTCAAGTAGGTTCTCCATTCCTCTTTCACTGTATCCACTTTAACAATAGGGTTTAAAACAGGATGACTATAACCCTTGGTGGACAAATAGGCCTCCATAAACTGAAGCGTGCGCGGTAATTTACTAGCATCGTAGAGGCTAGGTTGAACGATTGTATTAAAAACACCAAACTGTCTGATGCGCTTCACTTTTAAGCTATCATCCCAGTAATTGTCTATATCGGAAAGAATTTCCTGCAGTTCTTTTTTGCTTTCAGCATCTTTGATGACTACTTTGTTGTCGAAAACAAAGGCCATTTGCTTTGGATAGTCATGAACCGTTGCTTTTTTGATGTCTGCGCATGCATTTAATAAAAATAAAAGGCCCAGTAGGTAAAATCTTGCGAAGAAACTAATATTTTTAAGCCTCCGTAAATGCATGTCCATGATCAATAATAGTGAGCTCAAATATATTCAATCTTTTGCCCATAAAAAACATTGGGCAGAAGAATCTGCATTTATCGTAGAAGGGCCTAAAATGCTACAAGAGCTTTTAAGGAGCGATTGGACCATAAAAAAGATCTACGCCACATCAGATTGGATTCTTAGCCAAGGGGTATTGCCAGTGCCCGTGGTGGAGATTGATGAAATTATGCTCAAAAGAATGAGTCAGATGCCCTCGCCACATCAAGTGATTGCCTTGGTGGAAAAACAATCTTTCTTAAAGCCATTACCCTACGAGCAAACATTGACCCTTTTGTTAGATGGCATTCAGGATCCAGGCAATTTGGGCACCATTATTAGAACTGCCGATTGGTTTGGGATACTACAAATCTTAGTGTCTGAGGATACCGCAGGATTTTACCATCCCAAAGTACTGCAAAGTACGATGGGAAGTTGCTTTCGAGTAAGGGTAGAGACCGTTAATATAGAAGAAGTATTGGCGGCAAATAGATTGAAAGTATATGGGGCTGTTTTAAATGGGCATTCGATGTACGAAACAAAAATTGAATCCAGTGGTTTTTTAATTATTGGCAATGAGTCTAAAGGAATAAGCAGTGCATTAAGTAAATACATTACAGATCCTATAAAAATTCCAAAATTTGGGCATGCAGAGTCTTTAAATGCAGCAGTAGCCGCTGGGATTATTCTAGCTCATTGGAAAGCTTAATCAAATTTTATGGCTTTGGCAGGAGCTATTTTTTTAATCCATAAAGTGGGGATTAAAAAAGATACATAACTTATAATGGCCGTACCCAATAAAACCAAAATGATTTGATAAGCATTGAATTCGATGGGCAATGTTTTTATAAAGTAAGCCGATTCGTCTAATTGAATCCATCCAAATTGTTTTTGCAAATAGCAAAGTCCAAGCCCAAGGATGCTCCCCATACCAATGCCCATCCAACAAATAAAACTAGCTTGGTAAAGAAAGATTTGTCTAATAAAGCCAGGGGTGGCGCCTAAGGCAGTCAGGGTGCCGATCATGGGTATGCGCTCTAACATTAAGATAAATAGACAGGTAAGTAAATTCACAATGGCAATGAGCAACATAATGGTAATAGTCACATTCCGATTGACTGTTTGAACGCCAATCCAATCAAATATTTGAGGATAATAATCTTTGGTGGTAGTGGCCACCCAGTTGGGGGGCATTTGTGTTTGTACTTGATCGTTGACTTGATCAATATTCGCATTTTTTTCAAGCAAAAGAGTATAACCTTCTATTTCATTGGGATGATGGTTGAGCTGTTGAAGTAATTTAAGGTCCACCAAGATATATTGCTTGTCATAATCTTCAATACCAGAATGGTAAATACCTACCACTTTCAATTTTCTTTGCTGCACCTCTCCTATATTTAAAAAATATAATCTCACCGTAGCGTCTAATGTAATATTTAATGTTTTGGTTAAGTGATCAGATAAAACCACTTCACTTACCATACTATCATTACTGCTTTGAATATTTCTTCCTTCAATAATAAAAGGAATTGGTGCATTTGCAACTATGCCTCTTGCAACTACGCCTTCTATATCTTGCTCATAAGACAGCACAGTGGATTGATTTAAAAAAGGATAGATGCTTTCTACGGAGGGTATTTTAACTAAGCGCGCTGTTAGGGAGTCATTTTTTTCTAAAGGCATACCATTCACAGAGGCAATTCTAAGCTGCCCCCAAAAAGCATATACTTTATTGCTCACTGTTTGTTGAAAGCCATTCACAATGGATAAAGTAATGAGGATGGCGGCAACACTGATGGCGGTAGCAGCAATAGACAAGCGAACGATGAATCGGGTATAGTTTTTTTGTTTTTGAAAACTTATTCGTTTGGCTATTTCAAAGGCATTCAAAATGGAGGCTAATTTTTATCAAATCTAGTTTTTTCTGTTTAAAAATTAGGATTAAATGGGTAGTTTCGTAGTACCTCAATGATGGATCTATGTTTCCTAAGATTTTTCTCTTTTTAGGTTTAATGGTGCTTTGTCTTGCTAAGGGCCACGCACAAAAGAATCCAGACAAAATATATGATTCTAGCATTCATAGTATTTTGATTCATCCACTCAATAAGCCATTGGCCATGCCGGTGGTCGTTTTAAATGAGGGCAGCCCGTTGCAGGTAAGTTTTGATGATTTCAAAGCCGATTACCAAGATTACAACTATGCTATAGAGTTAATGAATGCCGATTGGACCCCCTCCATCCTAAGTAGCTTTGATTATGTAAAAGGATTCAATCAGATTAAGATCAATAGTTTTTCGGTCTCATCCATGGCCAGCCAACATTATTATCATTATCAATTTAGTTTTCCCAATGTTAATTGCAAGCCCACTAAGTCGGGTAATTATATTTTAAAAGTGTTCAAAAATGGGAATGCCAATGAACTTATTTTTACCCAACGTTTTTATGTGGTAGAAGATCAAGTTGGGATTGCGGCTCAAGTGCAGGAGCCCTTTGATGGAAACATTTCAAAAACACATCAAAAAATTTCGGTGCAATTAGACCTCAAACAAATTTACTCTTTACAACCAGAACAATTGCAATTGGAAGTAATTCAAAATTATAGGTACAGCGATGCCATTAAAATTTCCGAGCCTAATTTTATCAGAGGCAATATTTTAGAATACAATAAAGAGGATCAATTGATATTTCCATCAGGGAAAGAAGCCAGGTGGCTCGATTTGCAAAGCATGCAATTGGTTTCCGATCGAATTAGTAGGTTTCAAAAAGTACAAAACCAAAATTATGTTTTTTTAAAACCAGATATTACTCGAAATGAGCTGGCTTATTACAGTTTTAATGACTTAAATGGGAACTACCTCATATCTAATACAGATGCGCTTCAAAGCGAAAATCAAAATGATTATGCCCATGTAGTATTTACTTATCTGCCTAAAGATCATCTGCCATTAGTGGGACAAAACTTATATTTGTCTGGGGCTTTCACCAATAATGAGTTAAATAGAAATGCCGAAATGGTATTTGATCCCAAGCTTGGATTGTACCAAAAGACTTTGATTTTAAAACAAGGCTATTATAGTTACAATTATATTTTAAGAGACCGACTAGACCCCAATTCCTTAGATGATTTTACTGAAACCGAGGGCAATCACTGGGAAACCGAAAACAATTATTCCATTTTAGTGTATTACCGTGCGCCGGGCACGCTATATGATTCCTTATTAGGTTTTTCTAGCATCAATTCCAAGCAAAGCTGGTAGCAGAGCGGCTTTCAGCGGCCTTTTTTTAGTAGCTTTTTTTGTGCTACATTTGCACCGGCAGGTCTTGCACGACCAGCTCCTGTTGAAACTCCCCAGGGCAGGAATGCAGCAAGGATAGACGGTTGAGCGGTGCGATGTAAGTAGCCTGCCACTTTTTAAAACTATAACTTATGAAATTTTTTGTAGACACGGGCAATTTAGCCCAGATCAAAGAAGCGAATGATTTAGGCATTTTGGATGGGGTAACCACCAATCCTAGTTTAATGGCACAAGTAGGTGTTAAAGGGGAGGCAGCAATTGCAGCTCATTATAAAGCTATTTGTGAATTAGTGAATGGAGATATTAGTGCAGAGGTATTGTCTACCGATTT
>CAINEG010000169.1 GCA_903847655.1 uncultured Bacteroidota bacterium | reverse complement strand
CATGAATTACAAGTAGCCGTAGATGCTGGTATGCTAGGAAGCATTGATGCCAATAGAGGCGATACACAAAATGGCTGGGACACAGATCAGTTTCCTACAAATATCAATGAATTGGTAGAATCTATGTTGATCATTGTAGAAGCGGGTGGATTCCAAGGGGGTGGAATTAATTTTGATGCCAAGCGCAGAAGAAATTCAACAGATCCTATAGACTTATTCCATGCACATATTGGAGGTATTGATACTTTTGCGCGTGCACTGATTACGGCAGATGCGGTTTTACAAAAATCCGAGTACAAGAAAATTCGCACCAATAGATATGCCTCTTTTGATGCTGGTAAAGGAAAAGAATTTGAAGAAGGAAAATTAAGTTTGGAAGATTTAAAAGCCTATGCAATAGAGAAAGGAGAACCAGTAGCTATAAGTGGACAACAAGAGCATCTTGAAAATATCATCAACAGACATATTTAGTGAACTCATCGCCAGACAATAAACTAGGCTTATGGACAAGTACCTCATTGGTAGTTGGTAATATGATTGGGGCAGGTGTTTTTATGATGCCTGCTACCTTGGCTGGATTTGGAGGCATTAGTTTAATTGGATGGGTATGTTCTGCCATTGGTGCATTTTTAATAGCCAAAGTTTTTGCGCACCTAAGTAAATTATTGCCTGCAGCAGATGGCGGACCATTTGCTTATTCACAAAAAGGCTTGGGTGATTTTGCAGGATTCTTAGTTGCCTTTGGTTATTTGGTTTCAGTTTGGTGTACCAATGCAGCCATTACGGTTTCTTTTGTAAGTGCCCTAAGTACTTTTATTCCAGCCTTGGCAAGTAATACCAGCTTAGCTATTGTTACAGGGCTAGCCACGATTTGGTTTTTAACTTGGATAAATTCCTTAGGTATTGTCACTTCTGGTAGAGTGCAATTGATTACGACTATTTTAAAAATTGTGCCCATTGTTTTAATTGGATTGGTAGGTTTGTTTTATATTCATTGGGAGAATTTTCTTCCATTTAATTCAAGTGGAACTTCTACAATTGCAGCCATTACGGCCACCACTACTTTAACTTTTTTTGCTTTTCTAGGTATTGAATGTGCCACCATTCCTTCGGGTAGTGTGGCCAATTCTGCAGCTACGGTGGCCAAGGCCACTACCTTGGGGACATTAATTGCCACCGTGGTATATATATTAAGTACCGTAAGTATCATGGGCATGATTCCAGCCGCGCAATTAAAAAATAGTGTAACCCCTTTTGCAGATGCAGCAGTTTTGATCTGGGGCCATGGGGCGGAATACTGGGTGAGTGCAGGAGTAGCTATCGCTGCCTTTGGTGCATTGAATGGATACATTTTAATTCAAGGACAGTTGCCCTATGCAGTGGCCAAGGATAAATTGTTTCCACAATTATTTACACGAAAAAATAAAAATGGCGTACCTGTATTAGGGGTAGTTATTTCAAGTGTATTTGTTTCTTTGTTTATGAGTATGAATTACACCAAGGGCTTGGTGGAGCAGTTTAAGTTTTTAATTTTAATGACTACCTCTACCATTTTAATTCCTTATATTTTTTGTACGGCTTCTTATATTATTTTGAGATTTAAAATGCCTTTTAAATCTAATCAATTTTCCATAGCAGCATTATTGCTTGCTACCATGACCTTTGTTTTTTGTTTGTGGATCATGTTAGGTCTTGGACAAGAAACCGTTTTCTGGGGATTTTTCTTAACCATGAGCGCTGTACCTATCTATGTTTTTGCAGTAGCCAAAAGAGATAAAAATTTATAATTTCACACCCACTATAATTTTAACCCTATGAGTGCGCATTCTGAATCAGGCAAACTAAGTTCATTGTTTATTAAAAAAGCAGCCGCTGCATTTATTGATGATGCCCATGTCTCCAAACATTGGGAAGCCTTGAACTATTTAGGTAAACCAGCTATAGATAAAGCACTTGCTGAATATGAAGCGTTTGAAAAAATTTTAAAAGAGCATGGTGCGGAAATTTTTTATTTCCCTGAAGATGATTCAGTGAATATGGATTCCATTTATTGTAGAGATGCATCCATAGCCACTAGCAAGGGCATGATTATTTGTACGATGGGTAAGGAAGGACGTAAAAACGAACCAATTGCACAAAAAAAGGCTTTTGAAGACAATGGTATTCCGGTGCTTGGGGTGATTACAGCGCCAGGAACGATTGAAGGAGGAGATGTTGCCTGGTTGGATGCTAAAACTTTGGCAGTGGGCCATACGTATAGAACCAATGAAGAAGGCATTCGACAAATAACTGCCTTATTAAAGCCATTAGGCGTGGATGTGATCACAGTGCCAATGCCACATTATAGAGGCTCTTCCGATGTATTTCATTTAATGTCGGTATTAAGTCCCGTGGCTGACAATTTAGCTGTGGTATATTCTCCATTAATACCTATTGTATTTAGAAACGAATTAATTAAAAGAGGTTTTGAATTAGTTGAAGTGCCTGAAGCCGAATTCGATAGTATGGGTTGCAATGTTTTAGCCTTAGCACCACGCACTTGTTTAATGGTGAAAGGCAATCCCATTACAAAATCAAGATTAGAAGCGGCAGGATGTAAAGTAATTGAATACGAAGGTGCAGAAATTAGTGTGAAAGGCGGGGGTGGTCCTACTTGTTTGACCAGACCTATTTCAAGAGCTTAACTTTTTCTGCAGTGGCTGATAAAATTTCATCCAGCTCTTTCCTGCTTAAGTATTTTCCCTTATTCACCACAGCGTCAATTTTTTTGGTGTTATTTATATCCATTAATGGATTTGCATTGAGTAATAATAAGTCTGCATTTTTACCAATTGTAACGGAACCATAGGCTTTGGATTGATTGAAAAAAGCAGGCCCATTGACTATCGAACAAATCAATGCTTGTTGTGGACTTAGTCCGTATTTGACCATGATGGCCAATTCATCATGCATGCCTAATCCAGGATAATTAAAAGAGTTTAAATAACCAGCATCTGTTCCAGCTAAAATGGTCACGCCACTTTTATAAAGCAAGGGAAGTAAGCGAGCGCCTGCTTCAAAAATTTTATGTCTAAATTCAATGGCTGCTGCATTGTCTTTAGCCGCTCTGTCTATTCTCCAGTTGTAAGTTCTTTTTAAGGCAGGTCCTAAATACCTTAAGTAGTCGTCCTGCATATGACTAGTTTTGTCTAAATAAGTAGTTATAAAGGATCCATTGATGGTCGGAACAACGGCAGTGCCATTGGCAGCTAGTTGTTTAAATTTTACCATCGCTATAGCACTATCAAAACTATTTAAGTAAAGTTCATTGGCTTCTTTGCTACTAATTTTATTGGCTGCTCTTAATTTAGTAATGCTGTCTTCAAATTTAGAAGCGGATCTTTGTAAATAACCAATATGCTCAATCGCAGACAAGCCATTTTTTGAAAAAACGTCCACATTCATGGTGGCGGGTACATGTCCAGTTACTTTCCAACCTCTTTTTCTTGCCGCAATAATACTTTTTAAAAATAAATCTGGTGCTAAAGTATTGTCGGTAATTTTAATAAAATCTACTTTTAATTTTTGCAAGGAATCCAATGCAGCAGCTAATTCCAACTCGCTGCCAATTTCCAAATCCCCTGGCCAGATGGAATTGATCCCTTCTAGTTTTGGGCCAGAGGTAAAAATAGTGGGCCCTAATAAACTTCCATTGGCTATTTGATTTTTCCAGTCTAAGACTTCCATGCTGATGTCTCCTGCGCAGTCTCTTACATGACCAATTCCCATGGCGATGAACAAGGGAAGCAGCATTTTATTTTCTTCTTTTAAGGTATCTCCGCCAAAATGAACATGCATATCCCAAAGAGAGGGTAGCATATATTTATCAGTGGCGTCAATGGTATTAGCAGCAATATATTGTTTGTTGATGGAGCTATTGCCAATGGCCGTAATTCTATTTTTCTGAATGGCAATGGTTTGATGGGCAATAATTTTGTTGTGTACAACATCTACAATATTGACATTACGAATAACTAAGTCCACTT
>CAINEG010000168.1 GCA_903847655.1 uncultured Bacteroidota bacterium | reverse complement strand
TAACCAGCAATGAATTCAGCGAACAATGGAAAGCAGTGGGCGAAGGTTTTAGACAAATGCGCTCTAGTATTCAAAAGGAAAGAGACGCTATGGAAAAACTTTGGAAAGCTAGAGAAAAGCAACTCGAAAAAGTATTGTTGAATGCGATGCACATTAAAGGATCTATTGAAGGTATCGCAGGTGCTGATGCCATTCACTTAGATTTATTAGAGGATGATACCACACTTGAACTAGAAGAAGAATAACAGTCTAAAGAATGTTTATTGATAACAAGTGACGCAGACGTAATCCGTTCCAAAATGATAGTCTAAACGTACATTGATTTTATTTCCTTTATGTAAAATTTCTGCTGGCATAGTTCCCCTTTCTCCCTTCGTTAATTCAAGGATATTAAAATCCTTTGCAAAATCAATCCCCAATTGTTCATGCTTTTTATACATGGCTTCCTTGGCTGCCCATAAAAATGCCAACTGATTCAATTGATCCTTTTCGTCCAAATCAGCAATCATTGATTTCTCCTGGGCATTTAAAAATTTATGCGCCACTTTAGCAATACGCGGATGTATGATTTCAATATCTATCCCTATAGGTTGGTCATCTACTGCACAAGCTGCATAACCTTTACAATGTGAAAATGAAAAATGAAAAGGCAATCCAATTAAATAGGGTTTCCCATTATCAGCCATCACCAATTGATTCAAATTAGCTGCTGGCATCATTAATTTAAATAGCAACCTAACGGCCAAATGTTGTGTCCTTCTTTCCTCATTGGCAATGGGAACAGCAAGTTGCACATCTGTCTCAAAAAAAGACGCAGGTTCTTGAATAGCCCAAATGGCTAGATGAGCTGTCTCGTTAATATTTTGTTGATAAAAGAAAGGCATTTTGAATTAGATTGCGGTCAGTTTTAAAGACCGAAATTAAACATAAATCGATTAAGATGATATTATCAGATTCACGCATACTAGAAGAAATTCAAAAAGGAACCATTAAAATTGAACCTTACGATCGCAAAGACTTAGGCAGCAATAGCTATGACGTGCATTTGGGCAAATGGTTGGCTACTTATGATAATAATATTTTAGACGCGAAAGCACATAATACGATTACTTATTTTGAAATACATGAGGAAGGTTTTGTTTTAGAACCCACCGGATTTTATTTAGGCGTTACTTTGGAATACACCGAAACACATGCACATGTTCCATTTTTAGAAGGCAAGTCTTCTACCGGAAGATTAGGTATTGACATTCATGCCACTGCAGGTAAAGGCGATGTTGGATTTTGTGGTTATTGGACATTAGAAATTTCTGTAAAGCAACCTGTTCGTATTTACAAAGGCATGCCTATTGGACAATTGATTTATTTCCCAGTGGATGGAGAGATTGAAGTTAAATATAATCAAAAGAAAAACGCTAAATATAGCGGACAACCGGAGAAGCCTATTGAGAGTATGATGTGGAAGAATAAGTTTTAGTTATTGCTGCATTATTTTGAGCGATAAGCCAAGGCCCACAACAAGACATCATTGTAGCTTTCAATCCCTTTTGATTGCTTATTCCATTGCAGAAATTGATTGTACATGGAAGTGGAAGCAGGTATCAATAAGCCCTGTCTCTCCAAGAAAAATAATTTGATTTTTTTACGGTCTTCAAGCACTTTAGGAGAAAGCAAATGCTTGTTTCTATCAATGAGTTTTTTCCAATTTTCAAAATCGCCTGTTTTGACCACTGCACTCAATTCTGCACTTTGCGCATAGGTAAACAATTGCAAAAGCATAGAATACTTAAAAACAATATTTTTAGATTCTTCACCTAGGACAAAGGCAATAAAATTGGCTTCTGTTTCAGAGGCATAACCCAATTGATGGGCAATTTCATGACTGACCGTATAGGGCAAGGTTAAAATGGGCAAGTCTCCCCTAATGATGGCTTCCCCGGTGAGTGGCTGATAAAAAGCCATAAAGCCTAAATAATCCCCCATAGAAGGGAATTTAGATAGTTTTAAGCAAGCTTGGCTATAGTTTAAAAAAGGATATAGCGTTTTAATTTGATCATATTCATGAATAGCCTCGGTAAAAATCTGTTCATTTGACAGCTGAACTAGGGCTGAATCGTTGATATTTTCCCTGGTTTCATTTAATTCTTTGATCAATTGCAGGGTTAATTGTTCAATAGCCACCTCATCGTAGGCTTCTTTGACTGTTAAATTAAATTGCTTGGCGGGACTTGCTTGCTGATAATTCAAGCCCCAAATAAGCATAAATAAAACATACAACTGAACCAAGTATTTTGCTGATTTTATGGCTATAGTTTTAACTATAGAGGTAACCGAGTGTTGATTATTAATTTTATTTTTATATTTAATTAAACCTCTTATAATATTGATAATCAACATTATAATCATAAATAAATATAAATATTCCCCAAGGGCCTGAGGAGCTAAGCTACTCACCATTCTAAGCTGTTGACTGAACCATGTAAAAAAGCCATGGGTATAATAATGACTGACCCAATCAGGGAACTGGGCAGCAATGAGTATAATTAATGCTAGAACATACCATGCCCAATAGGCGACCCTTTTGAGTAATAAAGGCAGTTGAAGCTGGAATTTTCTAGAATTGGGCATGAATTTATATAATGGTGTAAAAGTAGGATAAACTTTGTCTTTTGGTTGGTTTTTACTAACTTTGCCACCCTTATAAGTACGGTTATGAACCAAAACAGGGCTTACGAAATAGCATTTGTGGGTTTAAGACCCGGTTTACATGAGTTTGAATACCGTATAGAGGACAAGTTCTTTGCCGATTTTGGACCACAAGACTTTAGCAATTGTGCGACCACTGTTAAACTTAATTTAGATAAGAAACAGGGGTTTTTACAGCTGCATTTTGATGTGGATGGAGCAATCGATACCCTTTGTGACCGTTGTGGCAACCCCCTCACTGTTCAACTCTGGGACGAATTTAACTTGATTGTTAAATTGGTCGAAGATCCCATCACCATGAATAGTCAGGAAGAAGATCCAGACATTTTCTATATAGATAAAGGCGAAAGCCATTTTTCTATTGCGAATTGGATTTTCGAATTCATCAATTTAAGTATCCCCTTACAGCATATTTGTAAGCTCAACGAGAAAGGTGAATCCACCTGCAACAAAAAAGTATTGGAAACTTTAAATAAATTCAAAACTAACCAAATTGAAATCAACAACAAGAACATTTGGAAAGGCCTAGAGCAATTTAAAGATTTAGAGGATCCCAATGAAGCGACCAACCATTAGAAACGAATATTAAATAATAATTTTAAAACATAAGAGATGCCTAATCCTAAACGCAGACACTCGCAACAACGTAGCGCTAAAAGAAGAACCCATTATGTAGCTCAAGAAGTTACACTAAGCAAAGATGGCACTACTGGTGAAATCCATGTACGTCATCGTGCACATGTACAAGAAGGTAAATTGTATTACAAAGGTCTTTTAGTAAGCGAAAAAGCACCACTAAAAGCTTAATTGCATTTTAAATGAATATTGGCATCGAT
>CAINEG010000167.1 GCA_903847655.1 uncultured Bacteroidota bacterium | reverse complement strand
TCATGGGTATTACCCCTGCTATGCCAAGTGGTTCTTCTTTAAAATTCATGATGGATGCTATGCCAGACAGGGCCTTTGATGTAGGCATTTGTGAACAACATGCCGTTACCTTAAGTGCAGGATTAGCTACGCAAGGCATCAAAGCATTTTGCAATATCTATTCTTCCTTTATGCAAAGAGCCTATGATCAAGTGATTCATGATGTGGCTTTGCAAAATTTACCCGTGGTATTTTGTTTGGACCGCGCTGGCTTGGTCGGTGAAGATGGCCCTACACACCATGGTTGTTATGATATTGCTTTTTTTAGATGTATTCCCAATATGATTATTGCAGCGCCAATGAATGAAATTGAACTACGTAATCTAATGTACACTTCACAACTTCCTTCCATACAATCACCTTTTGTCATTCGTTATCCAAGAGGAGAAGGTGTTACCGTTGATTGGCAAAAACCATTTGAAGAAATTACCATTGGTAAAGGTAGAAAATTAAAAGACGGCAAAGAGATTGCCATTTTATCCTTAGGGCATCCGGGAAATTTTGCACAAACAGCCATTAGAAATTTAAGAGAAGAGGGCATTGATCCTGCGCATTACGATATTCGTTTTGTAAAACCTTTGGACGAAGCTTTATTGCATGAAGTATTTAAAAACTACGATAAAATTGTAACGGTAGAAGATGCGACAGTGGTGGGTGGAATGGGTTCGGCCATTTTAGAATTTATGAACGAGCACAATTACAATAGTAAAATTACCATCCTAGGTATTCCAGATAGCATTGTGGAACATGGCAGCTTAAAAGAATTATACCATGAATGTCATTATGATGCTATGGCTATTGCCGATGCCGTGAAAGCCTTACTTGGCAAGCAAATACTTACGGAAGTATAAAATTTACTAAAATTTAATTAGTTCAAACTAGGATCAAAATCTCCTAAATTTTCAGGCTCCGCATTGGGCACAATAGGATCTTCTTTGAAGGATTCTAAATTGGGCGTTTCATAAGAATCAAAATTATCTACATGGCCTGGTTCTAAATCATCTTCTCTATTTTCATTCCATTCAATAATGAAATTATTGCGACCCTCTCCCACCATTAACTTCATGTATTTTTGTTGAGACAATTCTAATATCGATAAGAATAAGAACAAGGCGTGCACACGGTCTTGACAGATGTCAAATACTTTTTCAAAAGCTACTGTTTTACCTTCTCTCACGATGTATAATAAATAAGCCCTGATGCCTTCCATGGTATAGATGTATCTCACCACAGTATGCACAGGTCTATTTTGGCGGTCTTGCAAACGCGTCATCACTTTTTCAAAAGACTTCATCAATTTGAATAAAGTCACTGTTTGCAATTCTGTGCCTTCTGCCGCTTCCTCTCCTACCAAAGACATTTCTTGTTGAATATTACCGCGCTTCATCATCAGCATTCTAAGCGCTTCTAAGTCCGCCATTTGCACTGCCGCTTCTTTGTATTTTTTGTACTCTAATATTTTATCAATCAATTCTTGTCTTGGATCAATTTCATTACCCAATGCGTCTAATTCTTTTCTTGGTAATAAAAGCTTTGCCTTGATGCGCATTAATGTAGAAACAAACAAAATGAACTCACTGCTTAATTCAATGTTTACTTTTTCTTGATCATGTATGAAGTTTAAAAAATCGTTGATGATTTTTGTAATCTGAATATTGTAGATATCCATTTCATCTCGCTCGATAAAGAAAAGTAGAAGGTCAAAAGGTCCTTCAAATTGGTCTACTTTGATAGAATAATTCGCTTGCTGATTCATGTGCACAAAGAAAAGGAATCAGGACTAATTTATGGCCAAATGGCCAAGTATTTATCCACTTTTATAAAAAAATCAAGCATCTTTACCCAAAATTTAGCGCATGAACAATAAGTTCATCCATTGGGTCATATTTTGCCTGCTTGCCCTCATTTGGGGTAGTTCCTTTGTGCTGATGAAAGAAGGGCTCACCCAACTTTCGCCCTATCAGCTGGCTGCGCTACGCATGCTTTTTGCAGGTTTAATTTTATTGCCTTTTGCATTTAAGGCGCTGAAAAAAATACCCAAAGAAAAAATGGGCTTGGTGCTACTTTCTGGAATCATTGGAAACTTTATTCCTGCTTTTTTATTTTGTATTGCGGAAACTAAAATTGATAGTGCACTAGCAGGTATCTTAAATTCATTGACCCCTTTATTTACTATTTTGGTGGGCTTGTTTTTTTTCAAAATAGCAGCCAATACCCAAAAAATAATAGGCATACTTGTGGGCTTTATTGGGCTTTGCCTACTTTTTGCAGCAGGTAAAAATATTAGTTTTGAAAACTTAGCCTATGCTTCCTTGGTTTTACTAGCCACTTTCTTTTATGGCTTAAATGTGAATATGGTAGGTAAATTTTTACAAAATATTCGCGCCATTGACATTGCTTCAGTGGCCTTTGTTTTTTTAATCATACCTAGCGCAGGCATTCTTTATGCTACTGGTTATTTTAATTTAAACTTTAATAACCCCCTCCTTATCCATGCTACCTGGAGTGGTATCTTCTTAGGTGTGGTGGGTACTTCCATCTCATCCATTCTTTTTTACATACTCATCAAAAGAGCTGGTATCCTATTTGCATCCATGGTGACCTATGGAATACCCATTGTGGCTGTAGCCTGGGGTGTGTTTTATGGAGAAACCATTTCCTTATTGCAAGTAGGTAGCTTGTTAATTATTTTAGCGGGCGTCTATATCGTAAATAAGCCCCGACACTAAAAGTACCAGGGCTTATTGTATATCCTCTTTTTGAACTACTTAGATAGTCATGATTTCTTTTTCTTTTGACTCTAAATGTTTTTCTACTAAATTGATATGCTTATCAGTTATTTGTTGAATTTCATCTTCGGCACCTTTACATATGTCCAAACTTGCTCCGTCTTTTTGTAATTTCTTCACTTGTTCAATATGGTCTCTTCTGATATTGCGAATAGATACCTTACTTAGCTCTCCCTCTGCACTTGCCTTTTTAACCAATTCTTTACGACGCTCTTCAGTCAATGGTGGTGTGAATAATCTAATTTGAACCCCATCATTTTGAGGGGTAATGCCAATATTGGCCGCCATGATGGCTCTTTCTATTAAGGCCAACATGTTCTTTTCCCAAGGTTGAATACTAATAGTTCTGCTGTCCAATATTTGTACATTCCCCACTTGACTTACCGGTGTTGGGGTGCCATAATAATCCACATTGATGCCCTCTAAAATGGAAGGAGATGCTTTACCAGCTCTAATCTTGGAAATCTCAATTTCTAAGTGATTGATGGCCTTTTTCATGCTAGTTTCTGCATTTTGGGCTATTTTCTTTAACTCTTCTGACATATTAGGTTTATTTGAGTCTTCAAAGCTACGCAAATCATCGAATCGAACGCAAGTCTTTTTTGGCTTTTTACTAGATTTCCGACGCAAATTAGACTATGATTTCTATCTTTGCCACCACTAGAATAAAACAAATATGGCTACGACCGAATTAACTAAAATTGCTTCTCAGATTAGAAGAGACATTGTAAGAATGGTGCATGCACAACAAAGTGGTCACCCAGGTGGTTCTTTGGGTTGCACCGATTTCCTCACTGCACTTTATTTTAAAGTGATGAAAATTGATGCCAATTTTTCAATGGATGGCAAAAACGAAGATCTTTTCTTTTTATCCAATGGACATATATCCCCAGTATTCTATTCTGTTTTAGCAAGGTCGGGTTATTTTGATGTGAAAGAATTGGCCAGTTTTAGAAAAATAAATTCTCGTTTACAAGGACACCCTACAACACATGATCATTTACCTGGTATAAGAATTGCGAGTGGTTCTTTAGGACAAGGCATGAGTGTGGCCATTGGTGCTGCCCTTGCAAAAAAATACAATAACGATGACCGCACAGTTTATTGTTTACATGGAGATGGTGAATTACAAGAAGGACAAATTTGGGAAGCAGTGATGTTTGCTGCACATAATAAAGTAGATAATTTAATAGCGACAGTGGATGTGAATGGCCAACAAATTGATGGCCCATTAAGTAAAGTATTGTCACTAGATAGTTTAGAAGATAAATTCAAAGCCTTTCATTGGACCGTTTTACATATGGATGGGCACGATATGGAAAATATTTTAGCCACACTAGATAAAGCCAAATCATTGACTGGAAAAGGCAAACCAATTTGCATTTTAATGAAAACTGAAATGGGTAAAGGTGTTGACTTTATGGAAGGCAGCCACGATTGGCATGGCATTGCACCTAACGATGAACAATTGGCTAAAGCATTGGGGCAATTAGAAGAAACTTTGGGAGATTATTAATTTTAAGGAGCATTTTATAGAATATAAATGCTCCTTAAAATTCTCTTTTTGATTTTTTTTACTTTCCCCCATCATAATAAATTATAAATAATTTTAACGAGCATTTTAAAGAATATAAATGCTCCTTAAAATTCTCTTTTTG
>CAINEG010000166.1 GCA_903847655.1 uncultured Bacteroidota bacterium | reverse complement strand
CATCATACAAGCTTGACCACTTCTATTGCCACTGCGACAATAAACATAAACTATTTCTTCTTTTAAATCTTCTATAGCATCAATTTGTAATGTTTGTACTTGACCTAGTGGCAATAAGATACCACCTATATTAAAAGCAGCATGTTCATGTGGCTCACGCACATCTACTAAATTTAATTTTTCTCCTGCATCTAATTTTGCTTTTAAAGCTTCTACGGTAATGGTTTGCATTTTATGGGTATTAATAGTTGTATTTATTTAATAGAATCTCTCTTCGAAATAGCTGGTGCTACTTTATCTATGACTATATCAATGGAGCCCCCCTGCATCGTGGAATTTTTTAAAGGCATGCCCAAAGAATCCAAGGTAGTAGAATAAGCAGTTGGGGTTTGCATAATAACAAAGGCAGTTGCCGTGTCTTGTATACTTGCCGATGAACTAATATTACCAACAGTTAAACCCATATTTAACAAAGTAGATTTTGCCATTTCCACGGTCATCCCAATCAAATCGGGTACTTCCATACCTACGCCATTGCCTCCATCCCCAACAGTGAAATTGATCATGGTGCCAGAGGAAATTTTGGTACCTGGTGCTATTGGACTAGCCCCCACCAATTGATCAATGATGACATTTTTATTTCGGTTGGTGACTAAATTAATGGCCCCCATTCTTAAACCCAATACTTTCAAATAGGTTTGTGCACTTTTTAAAGAAAAGCCAATCAAATTAGGCATGTCTACCTGTGGCGCAATGACTCTATTGATGGTTAAATAAATGGTTCTTCCTTTTTTTACGACCTCATCCGCTTCTGGTGTTTGTCTCAATACCCCATTTCTTGCTAAAGTATCTACATAAATAGAATCCTGTAACACGACATCAAAACCCAAGGCCTTGATATTTTTTTGTGCTGCCAATACATCCAAGCCAATCACATTGGGTACTTTTTCGGTTTTACCATTGCCTGTAATCCAACCTAAGGAAAAGAAAAATAGTACAATTAAGACAATCACTGCCCCAATGCCTGTTAAGACATTTACCCACAAAGGCTTTTTTAATAATTTATCAATGAATTCCAAATGAATTATTTTTTGGGTTATTTGGAAGATAAGCAATCTTCAATAATGGTTCCATAAAAATCAGTCAAGCTCCAACCCATGGCTTTTACTTGTTGTGGGATAATGCTGGCCTCACTTTGACCAGGCACCGTATTCACTTCCAACAAATAAGCTTTTTGTACAATTTCGTTGTAGATGAAATCTATTCTTACCACCCCACTACAATTAAAAATATCATAGACTTTTTTGGCTGCAGTAGTCAAATCGGCAAACATGGCATCGGTTATTTTTGCAGGAGTAATTTCTTCACTCTTGCCTTCGTATTTTGCCGCAAAATCAAAAAATTCATTCTCGGTTTTAATTTCAGTGATGGGCAATACTGTAGTCACCCCCTTAGATTTAAAAACCCCAATGGTAAATTCTCTTCCACTAATAAATTCTTCTACCAACACTTCCTTGTCTTCCTTAAATGCTTTTTCCAAAGCAGGCGCCAATTCTTTTTCAGTATTTACTTTGCTAATGCCAAAACTACTTCCGCCATTATTGGGTTTTACAAATAGAGGTAATTTTACTTCTGCTAAAATTTGTGTAACCGTCAATGGTTGATCTATAAAAATATGTAAGGATCTTGCTACGTTCACCCCACCAAATCCTGCCACTGCCACGGTATATCTTTTATTAAAAGTTAATGCAGAGGTGGCCGTATTGCAACTGGTATAAGGCAAGCCAATCAAATCAAAATAGCCCTGCATTTTTCCATCTTCACCAGGGGTTCCATGAATGCACATCAGTGCTAGATCAAAATTTATTTTTTCTCCTGCCTCCACAATGCTAAAATCGGATTTATCAACAGCCACTTCCTCGCCCAATTGGTTTTCATACCACCAACCTGTAGGATGAACATCAATTAGGTAAACCTCATACTTATTTTTATCTAGTGCATTCAGCACTGTCTGCGCACTTTTGTAACTAATCTGCGCTTCTGAACTTAAACCTCCAGTAACCAATGCTACTTTTTTTTTCATGGATGGTAATTGATGCCTCAAACTTACTTAATACAAGGCATAAAAAAAGGGAAAATCATTTCCCTTTTTAAAATATGATTTAGCTATGTAATCTATCTTTTTTAGCCAGCAACACTTCGACGGTTTCTACATACAATTCGTCGGGTATGCAACAATCTACTGGACAAACCGCAGCACATTGTGGTTCTTCATGAAAACCTTGACATTCTGTACACTTATTAGGTGTAATATAATAAGTATCTGCAGCCACAGGTGCAATTCTTTGACCTGCATCTACTGAAGACCCATCTAATAATGTGAAAGCCCCTTTTACTGTTGTACCATCGGCAACTGCCCATTCTACACCACCTTCGTAAATTGCGTTATTTGGACATTCTGGTTCACAAGCACCGCAGTTAATACATTCATCCGTAATTTTGATAGCCATAATAAATTATTTAAATAATTAGTAACGTAATTTTGCCCTACAAATATATAGAACAAGCATGAACTTACAAGCAAGAATAAAGGCTTTTTTTACTTTAGGCGCTCAATTTTTAAACCCAGAAAACGAACAACTGGCAGTGGTTAAAAATAAGGCCTATCTGCAAAATTCATGGTTTTTACCTCATTTTATAGACCATTCTTTGACTCAAATCAATCGGCAATTTCTGGCCCTTGACTTACTTCAAATTTGGGTGGCCACTTACCCCGCTATTTCAGAGGCCCCCACTGGTAAAAAAATAGGCATTGTGATGGCAGGGAATATCCCCCTAGTGGGATTTCATGATATACTCAGCACTTTAATTGCAGGTCATACGGCAGTCGTAAAGCTTTCCTCCAAGGATACCCCTTTGATGGAATATGTCATTGCTTCTTTGCAAATGATTGACCCTGCTTTTAAGGACTTAATTCAGGTACAAGAACAGTTGAAAAACTGCGATGCCTATATCGCCACAGGCAGCAATAATACAGGCAGGTATTTTGAGCAATATTTTGGCAAATACCCCCATATCATCAGAAAAAACAAAACATCGGTGGCTATTTTGGATGGATTGGAAACGCCAACGGAAATTGATTTATTGACAGATGATATGATGCTATATTTTGGGATGGGCTGTAGGAATATTACACAAATATGGGTGCCAATGGGATATGATTTTATCCCATTGATTGAGGCTTTAAAGAAATACAATTATTTAGGTGATGAGCACAAATTCAAACACAATTATGACTACCAACTGGCACTTTTGATGCTGAACCGACAATTTTACATGGATTCTGGGGGCATTTTGCTTAGCGAAAACCCCACTCCATTTGCGGCCATTTCCCAAATTCATTATCAATTTTATACCCCTGGCCAACTGCCAAATATCGACAGTGCCGATGTGCAATGTATTGTAGGCAAAACCGGGGTACCGTTTGGAAGCCCTCAAACACCAAGCTTAATGCAATATGCAGATGGCGTGGATACCCTTGAATTTTTAAGTAGTCTTTAAGCCTTTGGAAAAGGGCGTCAATTTTTTGTTAAAGCAGCTAAATCATTTTGTGACCAAATTGCAGATTTGTTATTTTGCGAATGATTTGGCACAGGATTTGTAGAAAATCAATTAATAAATATTTAGTTAAACATAAAAAATGCAATTATGAATTGGAATTTAAAAAATGTATTAGCCATTATCGGTATTAGTGCTTTAACTACTATTGGAAGCCTATGGACTTATGGCAAATTGTCTAAAACCACTTCGGCCTTTGAAAATGATGGCAGACTTCCGTCTAATTATGCTAGTTTTTTTAATGGGAATGCACCTGGAACAACCGTGGATTTTACCCCCGCTGCTAGTACCGCCTCCCCTGCAGTG
>CAINEG010000165.1 GCA_903847655.1 uncultured Bacteroidota bacterium | reverse complement strand
TGGCCTGCTTCGTGGTAAGCAATTACTTCTTTTTCTTCTTTAGAAATAATTTTATTTTTCTTTTCCAATCCACCAATGACTCTATCAATGGCGTCTTGAAAATCTTTCATCTCTACACCAGTCTTTCCTTTACGTGCTGCGATTAAAGCTGCTTCATTACAAACATTTGCAATATCGGCACCTGCGAATCCTGGTGTTTGTTCTGCTAATTTATGTACGTCTAAATTTTCAGAAACTTTAATAGGACCTAAATGCACTTTAAATATTTCTTCACGCCCTTTTACATCCGGACGATCAATTGAAATTTGACGATCAAAACGCCCTGGTCTTAATAAAGCAGAGTCTAAAACATCGGGACGGTTGGTCGCAGCTAATATAATAATACCAGTATCACCACCAAATCCATCCATCTCTACTAGCAATTGATTCAAAGTATTTTCACGCTCGTCATTGCTCATCATGGCATTTCTTCCACGAGCCCTACCAATAGCGTCAATCTCATCAATAAAAATAATACATGGTGCTTTTTCACGAGCTTGCTTAAATAAATCACGCACTCTACTTGCACCCACACCCACAAACATCTCCACAAAATCAGAACCACTTAAACTAAAGAAAGGCACTTGCGCTTCTCCCGCCATCGCTTTCGCGAGTAAAGTTTTACCTGTACCTGGAGGGCCTATTAATAAAGCACCTTTAGGAATCTTACCTCCAAGGGCTGTATATTTTTTAGGTTGTTTTAAGAAGTCCACAATTTCCATCACTTCTTCTTTGGCTTCTTCTAAACCTGCAACATCGGCAAAAGTAATATTCACTTTCGTGCCACCTTTTTCAAATAAAGTAGCCTTTGATTTTCCTACATTAAAGATGCCGCCTGGGCCTCCACCGCTGCCCCCTGCGCCACCACCCATTTTACGCATTAATAAAACCCAAACCACAACAATCAATACCAAGGAAAAAACGGTATTGGCAATAGGGCCAAACCACTCTCCTTCTTTAATTGTATTCTGCGGAATTTCGGTAATATTATTTTGCTCGTAAAAATTTTGTAATCGGCTATTAAAACTATTCCAATCGGTCACACTAAACTCAAATAAAGGAACACCCTTTACTTTGGCCTTGTTCATCTTTGTTTTCAACTTCTGAACATAAAAATCTTTTTCAATGCTATCCGGTTTAATATATACACGAACAGTTTGTTTATTGTCTACAAAATCTAAACGCTCCACATCTCCATGCAACAACATTACTTGTTTGAACTCTTGTTCAGTGGTGGTGGTAATATCTGGTGCCATTTGAAAGAAACGGGCAGACAATAAGGAAAGGGCAATCAATCCATAAACCCAATAAATATTGAATTTTGGCAATTTCGGCCCCTGCCCCATGGGCGAGCCTTGTTTATTTGAATTATTATCGGGTGTCATTGTTATTGGTTATAGCGGTGTTGTTAGGTATAACAACTAATTTTAAAATTAGTTTTTCAATTCGTGAATTTTCATGTCTGCATCGCTCCACATTTCTTCCAATTGGTAAAATCTTCTTGCTTCTGGATGCATGATATGAACCACTACATTGATGTAGTCAATCAATAACCATTGCGCCGCTTGCTTGCCTTCGCTTTTATAGGGCATTTCAGCACATTTGGTTTTTACCTCATATTCAATAGAGTCGGCAATAGCTTTTAATTGAGTGGTATTGCTGGCTTCGCAAATGATAAAGAAATCAGAAGTAGCTTCATGAATTTTCTTAAGATCTAGGCTTACAATGTTCTCACCTTTTTTATCTTGAATGGCCTGAATAATGGTTTTGAAAATTTTAGAACTTCGTGTAATTTGAAGAACCGACGACTTAGGTCGATTTTTAAGTGCGTTCAACGCGGAAATAGGTTCCAAGGATGCTTGTATTTTTTTGGTGATATGCTTGTTAATTAAAACATTTTATTTGACTAAAATGATTCTAAACTAACTTTACAAAAATAGCAATTCTTTGTTACCTGCCACACCAAATATCCGTTTAGGGGAGCCGTTCATCGAACTTGCTTCTATAGATAGTACCAATATCTATGCCATGGACCTGGTGCACAAGGGTTTGGCCTTATCTGGCAGTTGCTACACCGCTGATTTTCAAACTGCTGGGAAGGGTCAGCATGGCCGTGTTTGGGAAAGTGAAAAAGGGCAAAACCTCCTTTCAAGCTATGTTTTGGAGCTAAAGCAGTTAAAAACAGGTAAAATTTGGACTCCGGCCGATCAAATTGGGTTTTCCGCAGCCATTGCCATAGGGGCAAGGGCCTTTTTTGCAGCATTTGCTGGAGAAGAAACCAAGATTAAGAAGCCTAATGATATCTATTATCGTGACAGAAAGGCAGGGGGAATACTGATAGAAAACCTGGTTAGGGGGAAGGACTGGACCTGGACCGTCATTGGAATAGGCATGAATATTAACCAAAGTTCTTTTTCAATGGCCTCAGCCAATCAATTAGGAGTAAATCCTATTTCTTTGCAAGAGATAACGAATCAAAGTTGGGATCTAAAAAAGATGCAAAATCATTTAAGTGAAGCCTTAACTACTTCGATTCGAAATTGGCTATTAGAAGGTGATGAAAAAACCATTGAAGCATTGAATGCTTTATGTATAGAAATAAAATAGTAGAAGATGAATATAAAATTAACACAACATTCCAAAGGCGGCGGCTGTGGTTGTAAAATTTCACCCGCCATCCTTTCTGAAATATTAGCTGCCCACAATGTGGGTGCAAATACTAATGTAAAAAATTTATTGGTAGGCAATGATAGCAGAGATGATGCAGCCGTGTATCAGCTTGATGAAAAAACGGCCATGATCAGTACCACCGATTTTTTTATGCCCATTGTAGATGATGCCTTTGCCTTTGGACAAATTGCTGCAGCCAATGCAATTAGTGATGTTTATGCCATGGGAGGTAAACCCATTTTTGCTTTAGCTGTATTGGGCTGGCCACTCGCCAACCTACCTGCAAGTGAAGCAGCCAAGGTGATGGAAGGGGCCCGCAAAACCTGTACAGAAGCGGGTATTGTGATTGCAGGTGGGCACAGCATTGATAGTCAAGATCCTATTTTTGGATTGGTGGTGAATGGATTAGTGGACATTGAAAATTTAAAAAGAAATGACACCGCAGAGGAAGGGGATGTATTGATATTAACCAAACCATTGGGTGTGGGCATCATGGCCACTGCACAAAAAAGAGCAGTATTAAGTGAAGAAGATTTAAATTTTTTAGTCAAACAATTAACCACCATTAATAAAGCAGGCGAAGCCTTAGGAAAAATAAAACAAGTACATGCCATGACCGATGTAACTGGTTTTGGTTTGTTAGGTCATTTAACAGAAATGATGCAAGGCAGTAATTTAAGTGCCGAAATTAATTACAATAAAATTCCAATCATTCCAGCAGTTAGAAATTATATAGCACAAAAAACTATTCCAGGTGCCACCGCTCGCAATTGGAGCTCCTGCAGTGCTGGCGTGCATTTCGGAGCAGGCATAGACGAAGCAGAAGCCACCGTATTGTTACCCGATCCACAAACCAATGGTGGCTTATTGATTGCAGTAGCCCCGAAAGCTTTAGCAGAAGTACAAAATATTTTAAAAGCATTAGGTATTGAATACATCGAACCTATTGGCCAATGTATTTCGGCCAAAGAAAAAAGAATTTACATCAATAAAGGATAGAAAAATTTTGCAGTAAAACTTAAGGGCTTGCTTATTCAAATATTAGGTGCCCTTTGTTTTTGATTTGATCTGGCGTGAGCTCGACAACTAGTTGAACACCCTTGATGCCGCGCACGGTTTGTAAAATATCGTTTACTTTTTCATCTTCAATCCATTCTCCTCTGATCCACCAAATAAAATCCATGTGTTTTAATTCGGGTAACAAATATTCTCCATCAAATTGATTATGGTAAACAAAATGTTGAATAGAAGTATTGGGCTCATTGCCTTCGTACATGGAAAAATAGTAGGTTCTATTTTTTCTTTTTAAAGCAATTTCATGATTGGGGTTAAACCTAAATTCAAAACCCATGTATTGATTGAGTAAAATGCAAAACTGATAATTCTTAATGGGTGCAGTGATGCCTAAAATACGAGAGCCCTCGAAATCACTTTCGTTAATCGCGTCTTGGTCTAAAATTAATTTACTACTCACAAATAAATTTTATTAATGCTCAAAGTTAAATAAAGCAGCTAGGAATTGGATGCCTTATTTAAAAAACCTTTCTTATGATAAAAGTCAGGCTTCAAAGAGGGCTCTATTTCTGAATTCGTAAGTAGGAGCCAATCTTAAACCATAGCTTTGCGAGCACATGAACCCCGGTTTACATATTGCATTGGTGGGTAATCCCAACAGCGGAAAAAGCTCGCTTTTTAATGCCCTCACCGGCATGCACCAAAAAGTAGGTAATTTCCCAGGCGTTACCGTAGACAAAAAAACAGGGCAATTGGAATTGGCAGGGCAATCGACTACTTTAATTGATTTACCTGGCACTTATAGTTTTTACCCAAAGAGAGCAGATGAATGGGTGGCTTATAAAGTACTGATGGGGGTGGATGCCGATTTGAAAACCGATTTAATTTTGTTGATTGCAGATGCGAGTAATTTAAAAAGAAACTTACTTTTTTGTAGTCAGATTATAGATTTAAAAATTCCTGTAGTCTTGGCATTGACCATGAATGATTTGGCTACTAAAAAAGGAATTAAAATAGACCTAGAAGGATTACAAGAAGATTTAGGTATTCCAGTAGTCGCAGTGGATGCTAGAAAAAACAAAGGTCTGACAGAATTAAAAATAGCTTTAGTCAATATCATTCAAACCACGCGTTCAAAAAATCTTGAGAGTTTTATAGACAACAAAAAATTAGCACCAGAAGCCATTGAAGCTTTTAAAAAATTATACCCTACCCATAGTGATTATGCCGCCTTGCATTATTTAATGCATCATGAAACATTTCCATTAGACAAAGAAATGCAAGCAGCCATTGAAGAAATTGAAATTGAAACAAAATTCAATCCTACCAAAACGCAGGCGCAGGAAATATTGCAAAGGTATAGTCATATTCAGGAGATTATGAAAAATAGAGTGGTCGCTCCCGATCCTTCTGCCAAGAAAAAAAGATCTGAAAAATTAGACAATATATTTTTACATAGAGTGGGTGGTTATGCCATACTATTTAGTGTATTATTTATTTTATTCCAATCGGTATTTTGGATGGCCAAATTCCCGATGGATGGCATTGAATGGATATTTACCAATTTAACTACTTATTTAAATTCAGTACTGCCTAATGTTTGGTGGGAGGATTTATTGGTGAATGGATTAGTGGCGGGCATTGGAGGGATTGTCGTATTCGTTCCACAAATCATGATTTTATTTGGACTGATTACTTTATTAGAAGATACAGGTTATATGGCGCGCATTAGTTTTTTAAGTGATAAATTAATGCGCAAGGTTGGCTTGAATGGCAAGAGTGTGATGCCCATGATTAGTGGCTTTGCTTGTGCCGTACCTGCTATTATGAGCGCCAGAAATATTGAAAATAAAAAAGAACGTTTACTTACTATAATGGTCACGCCTTTTATGAGTTGCAGCGCAAGACTACCGGTTTATACTATTTTAATTTCGCTAGTGATTAATGATAAAATGTATTTTGGTTTTTTAAGTTTACAAGGACTGGTCATGATGGGTTTGTATTTAATGGGCATCGTGATGGCCCTATTAGCAAGTATGGTATTAAAATGGTTTATTAAGATTAAAGAGAAAAGTTATTTTATTTTAGAACTACCCATGTACCGCTCCCCTCGTTGGAAAAATATAGGTACGACTATGATTCAAAAAGCAGGTATTTTTGTGAGAGATGCAGGCAAAGTAATTATAGTGATTAGCTTGTTGTTGTGGTTTTTAAGTAGCTATGGCCCAAGCGCGTCGATGCAAAAAGTGAAAGAAAATTATGCAGCGCAAATATTATTATCAAAAAACAATGCTACTTCCATAGAGAAAGAATATCGCACTCAAAAATTAGAAAATTCTTATGCAGGTATTTTAGGAAAAAAATTAGAGCCAGTCATTGCGCCCATGGGCTTTGATTGGAAGATTGGTATTGCCTTGGTTACCTCTTTTGCTGCAAGAGAAGTATTTGTGGGTACGATGGCTACCTTATATAGTGTAGAAGAATCAGACAATAGTTCGCTTAGAGAAAAATTAAAAGCTGCAGTAAGACCCGATGGCACACCTGTATATAGCTTAGCTGCCGCTTTATCTTTAATGGTATTTTATGTACTCGCCATGCAATGCATGAGTACACTCGCGGTGGTAAAAAGAGAAACGCAAACTTGGAAATGGCCAACTATCCAATTCTTTATGATGACGGGCCTAGCCTATTTAATGAGCTGGATGGTCTATGTAATTGCAAAATAAATTAGCCTACCTGCTTTTCACTTCCTCAAAAGCTTCATCATAATCGGCACGAATAGTACCCATCATTCTATCCCAAACAAGAAAGTACAAACCATAATTGCCTTTGAAATATTTATGGTGTTGATTGTGGTTGACAGAAGTGTTTATCCATTTGCCAATTAAACTTTTACTAAAACCTTTGGGATATAATTCCCAGCCTAAGTGGCCGTAAATATTATACATAATAGAAAGTAAAAAGAAAATAATTATATGCGTTGTATGCACTGGAATGGTAAATAAAAAAACTATGAAAATACCTACTTCCACTATGGACTCTAAAGGATGAAATGCGTAGGCCGCCCAAGGAGAAGGGTTGGTGGACTTGTGATGCACTAAATGCATAATATTAAAAAGTGATTTATGATGCATGATACGGTGTGTCCAATAAAAATAAGTATCGTGCATGATAAACATAATGGGATAGGCTAAAAAATAATAGAACCAGCCGTAATCGCTAACATTATCGTATAAAGTAGTGTGGGGCCTCATTGTAGGATTCGCAATAAAAAATAGTGGAATAAATCCGAAAATTAAAATAGTAATAGTACTGTAAAATATTTCACGCAGGTAATCGGAGTTCTTTGGAAAAAGGGATTGTATTTTTTGATGTAGTATTTTATTTTTAAGTACTACATAAAAAAGAAAGAAAACGGCACCAGCAATTAAATAATACCTGCTGCCAATTCTTTGTAAAAAGAAAAAATATTTATCAAACTCAATTGGCATATTTAATAGTAAATATAGGACTGCAAATTAAGGAAAGAGTTTAATGATTACCAGCCGCTAATGGCTAAAATTTCTTTGGTATGGTCCTTCGTATCAGGCTTATCAATAATATGTTTAACAATACCCGCTTCATCAATCAAAAAAGTAGTACGGCTAGTGCCCATATAAGTACGGCCCATGAATTTCTTCTGGCCCCATAAATTGTATTTGTCCACTATTTTCTTGTCCTCATCTGCTACCAAAGAAAAAGGCAAATCGTATTTGGCAATAAACTTCTCATGAGATTTAACAGAGTCCACACTGACCCCTAAAATTTGTAACCCTTTCTTTTGCAAGGCTTTATAATTGTCACGCAAGTTACAAGCTTGAGCTGTACATCCTGGCGTATCATCTTTTGGATAAAAATAAAGGACTAGCTTCTTGCCTTTAAAATCGGCTACAGAAACGGTATTGCCATGCTGATCAACGCCTTTAAAGGCTGGTGCTTTAGATCCTTCTTTAATAACTGCCATATGCTTGAATTGGCGGTGAAGATAGCATTTAAAAAGGACAAAAATGTTTAGGCTTAAAATGGGTCAAATTCAGGCAAATTTTCGTAGGTTTGCGCAATTTATATTTTTGTACGCTATGCCAAAAGACAACTCCTTAAAAACGATATTAATTGTAGGTTCTGGACCCATTATTATTGGTCAAGCCTGCGAATTTGATTACTCTGGTTCACAAGCAGCCCGTTCTTTAAGAGAGGAAGGCATTAAGGTTATCCTTATTAATAGTAATCCGGCGACAATCATGACCGACCCTATGATGGCGGATAAAGTTTATTTATTGCCATTGACGATTGAAAGCATTGAACAAATTTTACAAGAGAACCAAATTGATGCCGTACTTC
>CAINEG010000164.1 GCA_903847655.1 uncultured Bacteroidota bacterium | reverse complement strand
GTAGCGATGTCTGACATTGTAAAAAGTTTTGTTTACGGCGCAAAAATATACTTTTTGTTAAAAACGAAGTATTTTATTTGCCTTTTTGTTTACACAATTTGAACTCTTTATACAAGGTAAGCCTAATTTGGCCCATTTAGGCGTATAAAACTGTCCAAACCGCTCTAAATGAAGGTTTTTTATGGCCCAAACTAAACGAACAGCTAGTAGTTTAAAGGAAGTTATCCACCCTTTTATTTATGTTTAAGTAGTGCTTTTAATTCTTGTTGTACTTCAAAGGGTATGTTTTCCTTTGGGATTAAAAAAAATGTTTTAGGCCCAAAATAGAAATGAAAAAAATAAGGGCTCTCAAAATAATGGGTCAATTCATTCCAGGTCCATTCTGCCGAACCAAGATTGGAATACAATTTAGCCTCTGTTTGCGTGAAACTAAAGGTCCAGTCTTGCTTGAACAATTCTGCCTTCTTATAAAATAAGGCAGGCATGGCATACCAAAACAACAACAAGAGAATGATCCAGAGTATCGAACCCAATAAAAATAATTCAGGTCTTATTTTTTTGAGGAACAACAAAACGCCCGTAGCAATAGCATACACATTCACCACAATCATCAATGTTTTTATTTCTGATTGTTTCATAAAATGATAGCGCAAAGCTTGAACTACCTGGGGTTTTTTATATTGAACTATATACGCCATTTAAATTTTCATTTTTTCAATTCCTACGAAGATACATGCCGCAAAGGTTTGCGCTTGCAAAAAAGATAAGAAAATACAAAATGAGCCCGTAAAAAGAGGTTCAAAAAATACAAATTGACTATATTGAGTTGCGATTTGCTTCACTTAAAAATGGGGATCTTATGTCATTTAAACCTAGGTTAACCTTTGCTCAAATCATTAATATGAATGTGGGCTTTTTGGGCATTCAATATAGTTTTGGATTACAGCAATCGGCGGTGAATCCTATCTATGATATGTTAGGCGCCAGCCCAGATCAAATACCGTTAATGAATCTAGCGGGCCCAATGACTGGCTTATTGATTCAACCCATCATTGGCGCCATGAGTGATAAAACATGGTCGCCTCGCTTTGGAAGACGTAAGCCTTACTTTATGATCGGGGCCATTCTTTGTAGTTTGTGCTTGTTCTTGTATCCCTTTAGCACTGCCTTGTGGATGGCTGTGGGCTTATTATGGATTTTAGATGCTGCCAATAATACGGCCATGGAACCCTACCGCGCCTTTATTGCCGATAAGCTTCCTTCCGAACAACATGCCGCTGGATTTTTAACCCAAAGTTTTTTTACAGGCTTGGGTATCACGCTAGCGAATCTATCCTTGTTTATTTTTCAGAAAAAAATTACGGGGCATTATGGTAGCCTCCCTTATTGGGTCTATGCTAGTTTCTTTTTAGGTACCATTTGTTCCATTGCTTCCGTAAGTTGGTCAGTACTCAAAACACCAGAAATTCCTCCTAGTCCAGCCGAGTTGGCCAAATTAAAAGCAGAAAAAATTAAATTATTTACGCCCTTTATTGAAATTGCCCATGCCATTAAAACGATGCCCAAAGTGATGTGGCAATTAGGCTTGGTTTATGTATTCCAATGGTATGCACTATTTTGTTATTGGCAAAATGCATCCAAAAGTATTGCCTTGTCTGTTTGGAAAACAACCACCTACCAAAACAATCCTGCTTATGACGAAGCAGTGGGTTGGACAGGCTTAGTGAATGGCTGGTACAATATTGTTACTTTTTTATCTGCCTTTGGTTTACTGTGGTTGGCCAAAAAAATAAGTCCCAAATTAATTCATATACTTTGTTTACTTCTCGCAGGTATTGGTTTATTGATCTTCCCGCACATCACAGATAAAAACTTATTGTTTATTCCCATGACAGGTTTTGGTATTGCCTGGGCCAGCATGATGGGCATTCCTTATTTATTGGTGGTACATAAAATTCCTAAAGAAAAATATGGGGTTTATATGGGCATTATTAATATGATGATTGTCATTCCCATGCTGATTCAAAATATAAGTTTTGGTTATATACTCAAACATTTTTTAAACAATGACCCAAGCAAAGCCATTAGTTTTGCTGGCATTTTTTTATTGATAGCTTCTGTACTTACTTTTTTTATTCAAGCGGAAACAACTGCTGATAAAGAAAATGAAGCGTCCTCTTTTAAACCTAGTCATTAACCACTGAAACAAAAAACAAAATGAAAGTACTCTGTGTGGGTGAAGCGTTGATTGATATGATTTGCACTGATCGTGGGGTGAGCTTGACCAATGGGCAAAATTTTTTAAAGAAAGCGGGAGGCGCCCCCGCCAATGTAGCCGCAGCCATTGCTGCGCTTGGTGGAGAAGTAGACATGGCGGCAAAAGTAGGCAAGGATCCTTTTGGTCAACATTTGATTGACTTATTAATTGAAATGGGCGTTGATACAAAATGGATTTTTCAAGACCCTAACATTTTTACCACTTTCGCATTTGTATCCTTGATGGAAGATGGAGAAAGAGATTTTTATTTTAATAGAGGTGCCGACAAGGAATTAAATGAATCCGATTTGGCTGCGCTAGAATTAGATAAGTATAGCATTGTTCATTTCGGCTCTGCCACCAGTTTTTTACCTGGCGCCTTGCAAACTGCTTATGCCAGCTTATTGAATAGCGCCAAAGCCGCAGGTGCCATCATCAGCTTTGATCCTAATTACAGACATTTACTTTTTCAAAACAATACGCAAAGTTTTATTGATCAATGCTGGCCCTTTATCGAAGCCTGTCATTTTTTTAAACTAAGTGATGAAGAAGCTTTGTTGATTACAGGCTGCGACACCGTGCAACATGCTGCAGCGGCTTTAAGAAAAAAATCATCCGCTGTTTTTGCCATAACCCTTGGAAAAGAAGGCACCCTTTTGTGCATGGGCGATCATTTAGAAATGATTGGTAGCATTGCCATTATACCTATAGATGCCACTGGGGCCGGAGATGCCTTTGTGGGCGCTGTTTTGTTTCAATTGATTCACTCCACTGCTAAAGAAGTTCCATTAATAGATATCCTACAATGGAAAAAAATTATTGCCAATGCCAATAAGGCGGGTGCCCGCACCTGTGAATACATGGGCGCGATGGAAGCATTCAAACATTTAAATAATTCGATTTTTAATTAATATACTTAGACCTGTGAACGATAGTCCCTTACATTTATTTGGAAAAAAATTACTACTAGCTCATTCCATCAACATTGATAAAAAAGACAAAGCATTTGCGCATCGCTTTTTTACACATTTAGATAAAATAGAAAACTTATTCAATGAAATTTATGGCGCTAATGCAAAAAGAAACACTGCGTTTGATGCCTTACTAAATTCATTGATACTGCATTACCAGCAGCGTCCATTAGTTTTTAAAAATAAAGACGATCAAAAAGCAAAACAAGCCCATTGGTTTTTAAGCAACCAAATTACGGGCATGAGTTTGTATGTAGATCGGTTTGCTGATAACTTAAATGGACTGAATGAAAAGCTTTCTTATTTTAAGGAGCTCGGCGTTAATTTTTTACACTTAATGCCACTATTTGAAAGTCCTGCAGGAGAAAGCGATGGAGGGTATGCAGTTTCAAATTTTAGAAAAGTTGATGCTAGGTTTGGAAGCAACAAGGACTTAGAAAATCTTGTTCAAAAAATGAATCAAGATCAAATGTATTTGATGTTGGACATGGTATACAATCATACCTCTCACCAGCATGAGTGGGCTCAAAAAGCCAAGGCAGGTGATAAATACTATCAAGACTTTTTTTATTGTTACGAAAATCGAGACCTACCCAATCAGTTTGATCAAAGCATGCCAGAGATTTTTCCAGCAACTGCACCTGGTAATTTTACCTATATCCCCGAAATGAATCAATGGGTAATGACGGTTTTTCATCATTACCAATGGGATTTAAATTACAGTAACCCCGATGTATTTGTGGCCATGCTGGACAATGTATTGCATGCGGCCAATATGGGGATAGACCTTTTAAGAATTGACGCGCCTGCTTTTATTTGGAAACAATTGGGCACCAGTTGTCAAAATTTACCGCAAGCCCATACCCTACTAAGATTGTTAAAACAATGCGTACAAGTGGCCAGCCCAGGCATGGCTTTATTGGGAGAAGCCATTGTAGCCCCTTATGAAATTATTAAATACTTTGGTACCAACGACGCCAGTGCAGAGGAATGTGATATTGCCTACAACGCCACACAAATGGCATTACAATGGGATGCATTGGCAACAGGAGATACAAGGGTGATGTTGGCAGCACAAGATCCCATTATGCAAAAGCCCTATGGTTGTTCTTGGATAGCGTATACCAGATGTCACGATGATATTGGTTTGGGTTATGACGATGCCATGATTGAAAGCGCAGGCTTTAATGCTTACCAACACCGAACTTATTTAAAAAATTATTTTACTGGTGCACAAGCAGGGTCTCCTGCTGCAGGTGCCTTGTTTTCGGTGAATCCTAAAACTGGAGATGCAAGAATTAGTGGTTCTTTGGCTTCCTTATGTGGTTTAGAAAAAGCCCTCGAATGGAAAAATGAACATGAAATTGAAAACGCATTGAAAAAAATAATTTTAATGCAAGCGCATTCCATGTTCATGGGTGGAATCCCTATGTTGTTTTATGGAGATGAACTGGCCTATACCAACGACTATAGTTATTTGCAGGAGCCAGGAAAAAATTACGACAATCGGTGGATGCACCGACCCATTATCGATTGGGATAAAAATGAAAAAAGAAATACGGTTGGCAGTGTTGAAAACCATATTTTTTTAGCTACAAAAAAAATAATCGCGACGCGAAAGTCACTTACCATGCTCTGTGATTTAAAAAATACCACTTGGATACCGCCACACAATATTCATATTGCAGGCTTTGTACGCAGCTTTGAAAATAAAAAGCTTTATTGTGTATTCAATTACAAGGATACTGCTTCTTACCTTACCTGGTATGCTTTTAAAGAACATGGAGAACGTCCTTCAAAATTGCTAGATCATTGGACCGGTCAAGCACATAAGGTAGGCAATGACCATGAATACTTTGTTTTAGACGCTTATAGTTTTGCACTGCTAGAAGCGGTTGACTAATAAAAAAAGGTCCCCCGAATTTCGAGGGACCTTTTTTTATACCATCAGCAGATGGATAAAATTCATACTTAAAATTTATAGCCAACACCAATACTAATACTGTAATCTGCAAAGGCAGCATCGCCTCTAGAAAACACTTTGGTATCATTAGATTTTAATACATCAGGATAACTTTGAGGTCGCTCTCTTTTTAAAGCAATGGGTGTATATAAATAAAAGTTTAAGTTTTTGTAACTGTAATTAGCGCCTGGTTCAAGGGCCAATACAGCACCTGGTCTTCTAAAACCAGTATTGTCTCCGATTAAATCATTGGCAGGAATACATTCATACCTAGCCCCTAAGGAAATGGTCACTGCTTCCTTTGTCCAATTGGTACCTGCTCTTAATAAATATTGATCCGGCACACTCATTACATTGGAAGTGTATTTAATGGCTGCAGCTTGCGATGCAGTTGGAGGTGTTGCAATGGCCACTCCCCTTAAAGTACTTACCCCATTGTTGCCCATTGGATTAATTAAGTAATAAGCATTGCCGTATAAGCTCCAAGTATTATCGATGGCCCTGAATCCATTCAATTCTAAAGTCATGCCCCATCCACCATCACCTGGTTGAATGGATTGATCTACTGGTCCTTCTCTAGATGCTGTTTTGCTATAATGAAATTGATCGGTGGCTTTATAATTTCCTGTTGGTAATTTAATACCGATGCCGCCTAGCAAATTTCCTTTGCTGCCTTGTTTTGGTGCAAAGATCCATTTGTATGCTGTAATTCTTAGATCACCAATACCTTGAGAATAAGTGGAATACCTTGGGTTCCCTTTGGTACCTGATACATGTTCATACAAGGAAGTACGTTCATTGTATACCAAGGGTAAATCAAAGCCAATGCTCCACTGCTCATTGATTTTTCTAACCAATGAAATGTCTAGGGTACGACTAAAATTTCTAACATCGGTCTGTTCTGCTACTCTTTGAGTTTGTTCATCTGTACCATTAAAGTGCTTGTAAGATTTAAAATATCGACCGCTCACATTCAAATCCCATTTAGAAGTATCTTTTATTGCTTGAGTTCCTTCATGCATCATTCCATCATGCATCATGCCTGCATGTTGCATGGTATTTAAACCGCCTACGGTTCTAATGGCTACGCACCCCTGTGCGCTTGCTTGCGAGTAAAAAGCTAATATAATAAGTGTAATAGATAAATATTTTGACATAAAATAAATTTGAGTGTAGATTTTGATTTTGTTTTTTTTAATTATTGGAGTAGAATAATTATTTATTTTTTCATTTTTAAATGAGTCACCACCCAATTGCCTACCAGTCTGCCTTGTTGGGTACTGGTAATGCATGAATTGTGAAAATGTAAGCCGCCATAGAAACGCGCCCAATTGTTTTCGTCAGCCGCCTGTCTGAAAGAAGTAAACTTTCGGTTGGCAATACCAAATTCTATTTCAGTAGAATCGGTGTAGGCAAAATTATCGCCATACACACTGGTCAAGGCTTCTGCAGCTGAGGAAGAAATGGTAGAATGCCCGCATGTATATTCCGGAAAGGCCGGCGTTTGCAATAGTGGTCTCCAGTTGGCATCAAAGTATTTATTGATCACCGTTTCTGGACGAATGGTATTGAAAGTATACTTGGCATCCCAGCAATGAATAAAAGCATCAAACAAGGCAATGGCAGTTTTGGCATAAGCATAAGTCGCTGTTTGAAAATCGCCTTTGGCTGTTTGATTGGCAATGCCCACAATACTCATCCAATGTCCTGGAGGGGAAAACTTTTTAGTACTAAACATAGCATGTCCATTGACATTAATTTTAAAAGGATTGTCATCCCAAAAATTAGCAATGTGTTTTTGCTCCTCGGTTAAACTGTCCACTGCATTTTTAACCATCATGACATTGATATAGTATTCACTTTTTTTGTCTGAGATATTAAAAGCGGGCGGTGCACTAGGTCTAAACTGACTAGCACTATCCAATACCATGGTTCTAATTTCCATCCAGTGAGGCTCTGCAGCAGAGGCATACATAGGAGGTGTCGGTACCCATCTTCCAGGAATGTCTTTCACCGTATACTTTTCGGCACTTCTAGTTTGCGCATAATTGTCCAATTTGCTCCAAGCCAAAATGGTTGCACCTACTTTTTTAGCATAGGCTTCTGTAGCCGATAAAACTGAGGAAGGCATTCCATGCGCTTTCACCATTTTTTTCAAACTATCGGTATACTCTTTCATACTTCCTTCTGGAAAAGTAACCGCTTCACCCACCATGGAAAAAGCAAGCACTGCGGCAAATGGAAAATCAATATTGCTGGTATCTTCAGGCAGAGGAATGGTACTAAGTCCTTTCAATTGACCTGCCAAGCTTTGATACTGCGATGGACTGCCTGCCGCGGTCACTTCATAACCTGCTATGGAGGCATAAGCATAATTACGTGAAGCTACAATGGGACTGAAATTATTACCCATCACCACTTGATTCAATTCATGCACAGTATTGGCATAGAAACTAGGATCGCTGGTGATTTGTTTGTAATCAGAAGCCGTATTGCAAGCCAAAAACCCAATAGCGATGAACGCTATTGAAATATATTTTTTCATTCTCAATAATTAAAAATCGTAACTGAATAAACACCAACAATGAATAAAACTTCATTGGTGTTTTCAAATTGCTCACATAGCAATTTGCTTAATAAACTAAGCGTTGAATTTTGGAGGAGGCATTTGTACAGGTAAACAAATGCTTAATAAACCCTCTGCATAATTACTACCAATGGTAATTTTTAGAGGAACCAAAGATTTTAAAGACCATTTCAAGTCTTGAGCAAAATAATCAAAACTGATAAATTTAGCCGTGGACTTGTTCATAGGAGCAGATTTTTTATCCATTCCTCTTTGTTCTAAATCCTGTGCTAATTTGTAAAAATCTTCACGTGCATTTTTGATGTGTAAGCGGTCTTGGTTAGGCAAGACACGGATTTCAATACTATCATTAAAAACCCTTCTTTGTACATATTGATAGACAATTCCATTGATGACCATTTCTCCATCCACTCTTTCGAATCTAGGATTGTTGGCATAATAAGGTAAATTGATGGGTGTTTTAACCGAGATCAATTCGGCTTCGTTGAACTGATTTTGATCTATCAATGCTACTAAACGATCCGATGCCTTTTGGTCAAAATAATTGGAGACCATTCGGTACCCGAATCCGTTAAACAGCATAACGCCCATAAACAATATTGCAGACAGCTTTTTCAATACCTAAAATTACAAAAAATTACTTAACCGTATAGGTTTTTCCCATCACCCCTGTAATGGTCAATTTTTGCCAATTTTTAGGCAGTTTACTAGGCAATTGAACAATGCCTTTTTCCGTAATATCCAAGCCTCCAAATCCCATCAACATAGACTGTAAAATACCTCCAGCCCCTGTGCCAAAATAGGGATTCGTACCCCCCTTGGTTTCGGCAATTACTCTGAATGGTGGGTTCAAATTAGGGGTATAGGATTCCTTAAAAAACGCTGCTGCTTTTTCGGTTTCCCCCAATCTTTCATACAACAAACTAAAGATGGCTTGGGTCATGGCCGGTGTGCCTTGATTGGGTACTCTTTTGGAATAAAAATCTAAGTCCTTTTTTATCTGAGCGGGTGCTGTAATTACTTTAAGTGGATAGGCCAATAAATTCACATCTGCTTGTTTGATGCCCTCTCCTTTATAGGTAGCATGTTCCTGTGTAACGCCTTTGGCTTCACCTTCTGTATCAGGCATAGTTAGAATTGGAATATTCTTTGCCACCAAGGCCCAGTCTTCGTTTTGAGGCAGTCCTAAAATAGCCGCCGCTTTATTGGCAGATTGTAAATTCACTATAGCCGCTGCATTGGTAAAAGCATTGTTGTTGACATTTTCGGCCCACTCATCTGCGGCTACTACATCATTGATTTCATAATGGCCAGGGCCCTTTCTTTCTACCCTGCTAGCCCAAAAATTAGCAGTTTCTTTTAACAAGGTCCAACCTATTGTTTCCAGCCATTCCTTGTCTTGGGTGGCGCAATAATAGTTCCAGGCAGCAAATCCAACATCGGCAGTAATATGGTGCTCAAAAGGGCCACTTAATGCCCATACTGGAGTTTCTTCTACCCCCGATCCTGCACTTTCCCAAGGGAACATGGCGCCTTTATATCCATGGTTAAACGCATTGCGGCGGGCAGCTTCCAATCGATCGTAACGATATTGAATCATGGACTTGGCCAATTCCGGGTGTAAGACCAAAAGGGCGGGGTACATCCACAATTCTGAATCCCAGAAAACATGCCCATTGTAGCCTAATCCAGACAAGCCCATCGGCGAAATACTTAAATTAGACCCCTCCCGCACAAAAGAATACAAATGGTAGATCATACTATGAATGTCTTGTTGTGCTTGATCGTCTCCTGTTAATTGAATATCGCTTTTCCATAAATCTGCCCAGGCATTTTGATGATGTTGTATTAAACTTTCTCTGCCTTCTAATTTTGCAAAAATGGTCATACGCTCTGCTTCATTCAATGGATCCTCATGGTGTGCTGAAGTGATGGAACTTCCTGCTATAGAAAAATGATAGGTAGTCCCTGCTTTTAATTTTTTTGCAAACTTCATCAAGTGCATATTGTTGTCCCACATTTCATGAATGACCCTAGGTTCTGTGCCATGGGTTTCAGAAAATAAAAATGTATTAGAAGCGCACATCAATAATTTTCCAGTAGGACTTTTTGCAGAAGAAGTGAGAAGACTAATGACCACATGCGGGCGATCAATTTCATTGTAATAATTTTGCACTTCTTTTAAAGCATCTGGCGCTTCCATGACACTGGCTGCGCCTAGATCTATGTCTTTTATAGCGGTAATGCTCACGTCCATGAGTACCGTGAAGGGCAATTGTCGCAGTGCATAATAAGTATAAGTAATTTTTGCTTTATCCCCCATCTCAAAGCTGCCCGTAAAACTGGCATTTTTCATGTCCAAACTTTGGGTAAAATTTTGCGTATTACTTGAATTAATTTGTTCTCCATTCACACTTACTTGCATGTTCAACAAATTAAAACTACGCAAGAAATTACTTACTCTTCCACGGCCATACAAATCATAAGCACCTGCTAGTACCACCTCTTTTACTTTAAAAGGCTCTTGTGCGGAAACAATGCCCACCATCCCATTGGCCACTGTAATTCCATAATAATTTTTGCTGTCCCAGTTTTTTGCTTCTAGCTTCCAAGGGTCAATGGATTGGGCATTAAGTATTAAAATACTAGTACTCCATACCAGGGTAAAAAATAGTTTTTTCATAGGTCAATCGTTGAAGCAGTAAGTTACTATAAGTCCTCAGAATTAACAACTGCTATGGGATTAATAAATTCATTGTGTTATCTTTGAGCTTATCATTTTTAGCCTTTACTCATGAAATTTACTAAAGTATTTATAGCCATTGTACTTGCGGGACTGCTTGGTTTTGTTTACCTTTTTATTCCGAGTACACTTATTGTAAGTGGAACTGCCATTGCCCATCAATCTAACAATTCAGTCATTAGAGGTTTTACAAAATTAGAAAATTGGGGAAATTGGATGCCTAAGAAAGTAGATGGTAAAAACAGTTTCACACTTGAAAATGGAATCATCAACATCAATGCCACTACTGTTGCGTCAGCTAATGGAGCATACCTAAGAGGTACACATCGTTTTCCTATCGTTTTTGCTACCGATGCGGTAGGCAATGATAGCACTGCCATCAAATATCAACTAACCATCGACAATAATTCCTTAGCGCCCTTCCAAAGAATTGAAAACTATTTTTTAGCCCTTCGTATAAAAAAAGAATTGAGTACTTTGACGGAACAAGCAGGAAAGTATTATTCCACCACCAAGGCCAATTATGGATTTGAGATTATTGAAGAAAAAGTAAAAGATTCGCTGCTGGTAGCTACCGAAAAAGATTTTATAGATACCCCTAGCATAGCTCAAGTATACGTCTTAATCAATGAAGTAGCCCAATACATTGAAAAGAACAATGGTATTATACAAGGCAATCCAATGGTTAACATTACTAAATTAGACAAGATTGTTTTTACGCAAGTAGGCCTGCCTATTCAACAACGAATTCCTACCAATGATAAAATGATGCTTAAAAAAATGGTTTTAGGCAATATCCTTAAAGTAAAAGTAGTGGGCGATCAAAATGAAGTGAATAAAGCCTTGCTCGCCACAGAAAATTTCATTCATGACAAATTAAGAACTTCTCCAGCCATGCCTTTTGTAAAATATGCCACCAATAGATTATTAGTGCAAGACGCTTCTAAATGGGTTTCTTTTATTTATTACCCGATTTACTAAACTGAATAATTCTAAGGCTATCTGAATTCATCCCAAGCACAAAGGCCTTGCTTGAACCAATTTGTATGGGGCTCATTTTACGTACCTGACCTTTCACGATCAAACCATTCAAAGGAACTGCTTCAAAAGTGCCTTGTCCTTTATTTAATAAGAGGGTTCCATAATCGGCATCGTATCTGCCCATCTGTACATTGTTGTCGTAAAAATTGCCCATTAATAGGAGGTCCGGTAATTGATCCCCATTGGCATCACAAATAGCCGCCGTTTTGTAGGAACTTATTTGTGCTTCCCAAGGCAATTCCTTTGGACTGAAATTCCCTTTGCCCTCATTGATAAAAACAGTATTGGCAAAATGAAAGGCTTCTGAAATTTCCGAAGACTTTAATTTCTCCTTGGTAAAAATATCAGTTAAACTAGCTTTCGCAAAATCCTCTGCGTATAAAAATGCTTTTTTAATTTTCGGAATTTGTCTTTGAATTTCATCCTTATTGGCAAAAGACAGTTCCTTATTTTGTAAATAGAAACTTACAATTTGTTCCTTTTTTCCATTGTCATCAAAATCATTGTAGTACATGCGAATGGGTTGTTCTTTGCTTGCTTTTAATCGGGTATTCAAACCTAGATTACCTGCTATCAAATCTAAGTCGCCATCTCCATCTACATCTACCGCCATCGTAAAATTCCACCAACCAGGCAATGAAGTAACAAATCCCTTTTCCCATCCATTGGAATTGGGGTATAAAATATCTATGCCACCCCATTGATGTGAAAGGATGATTTCTTTTTGCCCATCTCCATTAATGTCCGCTTGAATGGCATTGGTGATAAAACCTATTTTTTGAAGCATCGGCGCTATGGAAAGATCGGCCTGTGTAAAATGACCATCTCCAGTATTGTACAGTAAATAAGCATCCGGTTGTTCTCCATAATTCATGGCCACGGCTCTACTGGTCATGAATAAATCTGGATAGCCATCCTTGTTAAAATCCGAAACTAGAATAGAAGAAGTTTGGTTAAATATAGGAATGGCATTGTCTAATTTTTTTAGCTGCCCCTTTCCATCAGTCAAATATACCCTGGACAACATATTGACATCTTTGCCGTAATATTCATTGCCACCTGATCCTACAATCAAATCTAGATGGCCATCTTTATTTAGATCTGCCCAAACCGCATCCACATCTTCATAATTGCTATCTAAAGCCAGGGCAGGCTGCGTAGTTTTTATAAATTTGCCATTTTTTTCTTGCAAAAAAAGTGCACCTGCCTGTCCTCTAGCACCACCAATAAAAATATCTTCTAGTAAATCATGATTCACATCGGCCACGGCCAAGGCAGGGCCTTCGGTAGAATTCATTTGAGGTATCAATTGCTCTCTATTGAATTCTTGAAATTCATTTTCTTGATGTAAATATTGAATGCCAGTTGCTGCAGTCATGTCCTGCATAGGAAAGCCCTTGATGGGAAAATGATGTGTAATGCTATTGTAATCAAATTGGGGCAAACCCTTGGCAAAATAAATGTGTTGGATCTTATTTCTGTTTTGGTTCAGGTCTAGCTTTTGAAAAGTATTATTGGGCCATACTAAAAAAGCAGAATCTACCTTGGTATTAGTTAAACCAATCTGGATTGGTATTTCCATACTTGATAAAAAACCTTTGACAGGATATTTTTCGTAAGTTCTTATTTCTGCGCCAGTAAAAACAATAATTTTTGAACCTAGTGCATTGTAATTTTTTTCTGGTCCTTTTAATTCTATGGAAACAAATTCATTTTTAGGATTTTTGTTTTGTTTGTTTTCGTAGATAAAAGACTTGTCGTTGACATTGTTTACTACTAAATCTAAATCGCCATCATTGTCAAAATCGGCATAGGCTGCCCCATTGGAATAAGAAGGTGGATTGTTGACTATATTTTTCTCTTTGTCAGCAAAGAATAAACTACGCTTGTTTAAAAAGAATTGATTGGGTATTTTAATTTCCGGGAACTTATCAATCAGGGCCATGTCCTTGTTGCCCATTTTATTGTCCCTAATTTTTTCTTGAATTTCTTGATTGGAAACATAATTGACATAATCCATGTCATTCATTCGCTTTGGAATACCATTGGCGATAAAAATATCTTTGTAGCCATCGTTGTCAAAGTCCATCATCAAAGTGGCCCAGGACCAATCGGTGGCAAAAATGCC
>CAINEG010000163.1 GCA_903847655.1 uncultured Bacteroidota bacterium | reverse complement strand
TTATCCGTGCGCTCTTACCGCACGTTTTCACCTTTTCCTCTTGCGAGGTAGTTATTTTCTGTGGCACTTTCTCTGCCTCGATTACTCGAGACGCCGGCTATTGACCGGTGGGTTACCCTATGCTGTCCGGACTTTCCTTGGCAATTGCTTGCCACGATAGCTCGGGTTTGTAGTGGTACAAAGGTAAGTAATTAAAATTAGTCAGGAAATGAGTTCAGAAAAGGAGGAAAAGAGACTGTTATTCATAGAATTAAGTGCTAATACTTAGCATTAATATTCAAAAAAGACCTCCGTTGCTCCATAACCGTAAAAATCTGAATATTGATTGATGAATTGCTTGACTCCATTTTTTACTTTTAATAAATCATGTATTTCAGCCTTTAATTTGCCTTTCCCTACCCCATGTATAAAAATGATAGAGGGTAAATGATTCATTTGAGCTAGTTCAAACCATTTTTCAAATTCTTCTAATTGAAATTGTAAAATTTCGGCATTGCTTAAATGATTGTGCCTGTCCATTATTTTTTCAATATGCAGATCTACCACAGAACGAGCGGAGGGAATATTTTGTTTGATTTTACTTGCATCATATACTTTGTATCCAGCATTTCTTAAAATATCAATGGTGATATGGTTGTCTTCTTCTTTATCTGGATAAGTCACAAACAAAGGATAACTGAGGGTGGTTTGGTTATTGTCTTTTAAGGTTTCGATTTTTTGAAACAACTGTTTTGCTTTTATTTTTAAGGAGGTTTCAAAATGTGCCGCTTTTTTCTTGTGTGGCTCGATCAAAGAAAAATCTATGGCAAAACTTAATCCATCACTCACTGTAGCAAAAGGCAGGTCGTGGATATAGAAATCGGTAAAAGGAGGAACGGTTGATTCAATGGAGAAATTGACAGTACCTTGAAAAGCTTGTTCATAAACAAATTGATACCCTACTCTATTTCGATTGGATAAATAAATTTTCAAACTTTCTACTATTTCATCATTAAAATCATCCAAACTAAACTTTGGAACAATATTTAACCCAACCCCATCTTCGTCCTTGGCGTCATTTTTCTGAATCTTTTCTTTAGGGATTTGATCCAAAAATATTTTTTGTACCGCCTTCTTTTCTGGAAATAATTTCTTTTCAGTGAATCTTTTAAAATAAGGAAAATCAATTTGATCCATATAGGCAGGGAACTTCACCCCACGCACTTCAATCATGACCATCTCCTCATTCATGATTTCTATGATGTGCCCCTCTTCATTGCTGTGTAAAACTAATATCTCATCTCCCACCTGGTATTTCATATACTAAGCTATTAAACAGGATTCTCTTTGGACAATAAACTATGTCTTCGTCCATAAAAATTGTATAAAAGTAGTCCGATGATCATCCAACAAAAAAACCAAATCCAACTTACTGGTGGAATCTCGATCATTAAATACAAGCAACACAATGCACCAATAATGGGTATGATGGAGAATTTATACCTAAACGTTGCAATGGAAACAACAACAAGAATGAGAATAAAGAGTAAGAATAAAAATTCTTGAAAATTTTGAGTAGCTATGTTTAAAAGATCGGCTTGAATTCTATATTTGGCAAAATAGATAAATACCATTGATAAAATTGGAACTGCATACTTGCCATTGATATAAGGTAATCTGAACGCTTGTTTAATTCCAGTGGGGGTTATTTTTGGTAAGACCAAAACCCCAAAACAAACTAGTACAAAAGCAAATAAAGTACCAATACTAGTCAAATCAGTCATACGACTAATAGACATAAATAAGGAGGGTATGCCTACGAAAAATCCAGTAACTATAGTCGCAAAACCTGGTGTACCAAATTTAGGATGAACTTTAGAGAATTTTTTTGGCAACAAACCATCCCTACTCATGCTCATCCAAATTCTTGGTTGCCCTAATTGAAATACCAACAAGACACTGGTGGTGGCTAACACTGCGCTAATAGAAATAACATAGCCAATTTTATGTAAACCCAATCGATCAAATACAAAAGCTAAAGGGTCATCCACTTTTAATTCTGTATAATTGACCATACCTGTTAGCACCAATGCAATTAGTATGTATAATACTGTACAAATGACTAAGGAATAAATCATTCCCCTTGGTAAATCACGTTGTGGGTTTTTACACTCTTCTGCGGTGGTGGATATCGCATCAAATCCAATGTAGGCATAAAATACTGCAGAAACGCCTGCTAAAACACCTGTAAAACCGTTGGGTAAAAATGGATCCCAGTTTTTGGTATCCACATAATAGAAACCTAATATAATCACAAAAACAATGACGATGATTTTAAAAATCACCATAAAATTAGTACTCTTCTTACTTTCTTTAATCCCTATATAGGCTAGTACGGTGATTAAAGCAACAATGATAAAGGCTGGCGTATTAAGAATAACTCTCCAAGAACCAATCATGGGGGCATTGTTTATTGCATCGTATCCAATGCGTGCTAATTTGCTAAAGGTTTCTTTTGTCCCTCCGGCTGCTAAATGTTTTAACGCCTCATCATAACCTTGTTGAGCTTGCTCATAATTGGTAGACAACCAACCAGGCAAATGAATATGAAACCCTTCCAATAAGTTGACAAAATAACCACTCCAACTAATAGCCACGACAATATTTCCAATGGCATATTCTAAAATTAATGCCCAACCAATAATCCATGCAATCAATTCTCCAAATGTTACATAGGCGTATGTATAGGCACTCCCCGCAATAGGTACTCTGCTCGCAAATTCAGCATAACATAGGGCGCTAAACCCACAGGTAATGGCGGTAATGACAAATAATAAAGAAATACCCGGTCCTCCATGAAAGGCAGCCGTTCCAATGGTGGAGAAAATACCGGCACCCACCACTGCAGCAATACCCATAAAGGTTAAATCTCTTACGCCCAAGACTCTTTTTAATCCAGTTCCACTATGTCCATCACTTAATCCCGCTTCTGCATCTTTGACAATTTTTTCGATCGATTTCTTCCTAAATAAATTCATCATTGCAAAAAGGGTTATTGATTTCGATTCATTAAATAATTAGCTAGTTCAATCAATGGCTTTTTTCGATCACTAGTCACTGCGATGGCTTCTAAATGTTCAAAGGCTTCTTTCAAGTATTTAGCTTTGATACTTTCTGCCCATGTATCCACACCACACTGCTTAAATATGGCAAGTACTTTTTCCACTTTGTCATTTTCGTTGGATTTCAACAAGGCTGCTAAGGCTAGTTTTTGATCCTTGTTGGCTACTTCTAAAGCATGAATTAATAAAAATGTTTTTTTATTTTGTTTGATATCACCACCGGGTTCTTTGCCAAATAAAGCAGCGTCTCCAAATGCATCTAAATAATCGTCTTGTACTTGAAAGGCAATACCAATATTTTTTCCAAATTCATACAAGTGTTTGCAATTGGAGGTACTTGCCCCACCTATAATGGCACCCATTTCTAAACTAGCCGCCAGCAAAACAGATGTTTTTAAAGTAATCATGTGAATGTATTGTTCCATGTCTACTTTTTCAATTTTGGAATAATCCATGTCTAATTGTTGGCCTTCACATACTTCTTTGGCAGTGGTATTGAATAATTGTAAAATTTTGGACAAATGAGCCGATTGAATTTTTTGCAAATATTCATACGCCCTTACCAGCATAACATCTCCCACCAACAATGCGGTATTATGATCATACTTCACATGCACTGTTTGCTTTCCTCTTCTTAAAGAAGCTTCATCCATGATGTCGTCGTGCACCAAGGAAAAATTATGAAACAATTCTACTGCATTGGACAACTGATAAGCATCTTCATGAATCTCACTAAACAATTCATTGCCTAATAAACAAAGTACAGGCCTGATTCTTTTGCCACCAATAGAAATAAAATAGTCCCCTGGTTCATATAAGGTAGCTGGATTGGATGGGAAATGAGGAGTATCAAATCCTTGGTTAAATTTTAACACTAAATCTTGAAAGCTATGCATACTACAAACCTAATCATAATTCGTAAGAATCCCTAGTGCTTACTATGGCCTTTTTTGAAAAAATTAGCAATTCTTAAACAGTTGATTTTTAAGAATTCCCCTTAAATTTGTGTACCCCCAAACCCAACCAATGTCAAAAAAGCATTTCGTATTTACCTTCTTGAGTTTATTTGTTTTTCAATTAATTTTTGCACAGGATTTTACTTTAGATACCACTGTCAATAGAAGTATTCATTTGTATGAAGAAGGCTATTCAAAGGCAATTGGGGTTAAAATGTACCCAGGAGCTTTATCCTATAAAACTTTTTATACACTCAATAAAGCCATTGAGGCTTCAGGGTATATTACCTTGGATGGCTTTTGGTTATCCATCTTAAATGAAATACATAGCCCCATTAAAGAAGACAAGCAATTGTCCTGGTATATAGGCTATGGGGGGCATTTAGGAATTTGGAGCGACGAATGGAGAAAGAAAAACAATACCCTCGACAAATCCAATATCTCAGTTGGATTTGATGGTATTATCGGACTTGATTATAAGGTGAAACATTCCCCATTGAATTTAAGTATTGATTGGCAGCCATCTTTTAGCATCATCCAAGGTTATTTCAGAAATCAAGGAGGTATTGGTATTCGTTATACGCTCAAGTAGTTCAAGAAAGATTGCTAATCTATACTTTATTTAAACTAAATAAAGAATCAACAAATTCATCTTTATCAAAAATGAGCAAGTCATTGATTTGTTCACCCACTCCAATATATTTGACAGGAATTTTACATTGGTGGGCAATAGCCAATACCACACCACCTTTTGCAGTTCCATCTAATTTTGTTATGGCCAAGGCATTCACATTGGTCACTGCCATAAATTGCTTGGCTTGCTCTAAAGCATTTTGACCAGTGGATCCATCTAATACCAATAAAACTTCATGCGGTGCATCGGGCAATTGTTTTTGAATGACCCTTTTAATTTTATTCAACTCATCCATCAAGTGTGCTTTATTGTGTAATCGGCCTGCTGTATCAATTATAACTACATCTGCATTTTTAGCGATGGCCGATTGTATGGTATCAAAAGCCACTGCACTTGGGTCAGAACCCATATTTTGTTTGACAATACTCACACCCACTCTTTCACTCCAAATGGTCAATTGATCTACTGCTGCAGCTCTAAAGGTATCAGCGGCCCCTAATACCACCTGATTGCCTGCTGCTTTGTAATGATAGGCTAATTTACCAATGGTAGTGGTTTTGCCTACACCATTGACACCCACCACTAAAATGACATATGGTTTTTTTTCAGCGGGTGGCTGGAAGCCTAATTGATTTGTTGGTGCATCAATCAATAAAGAAACAATTTCATCGTGCAAAATTTTATTCAATTCAGCCGTTGAAACGTATTTGTCTTTTTTAACCCTTTGTTGAATTTTTTCAATTAAATCTAAAGTAGTATCTACCCCAACATCCGCACCAATTAATGCCTCTTCTAATTGATCCAAGACTTCGTCGTCCACCGAAGTTTTACCAATAATAGCTTTAGAGATACGCTCTAAGAAGCCTTGTTTGGTTTTTTCCAAACCAAGGTCAAGAATTTCTTTTTCTTTCTTACCGAATAATTTTCCTAAAAAACTCATTATGTAAATTTAGTCAATATTTAAATGAAAAACTCCCACCACGTTGAACGAGGCAGGAGTTAATATTTTAATGTAAATAGGAATCGCTTATAGTAAACGAAGAATTTTACTTTGCAGCAAGAAATTCTTTTACAAGATCCTTATGAACAATATTTTCCTTAAAAGTATAGGCACCAGTTTTTGGGCTACGAATAGCTTTAATTACTTTAGTCCAGTTTTTTGCTTCAGCTGAAGCTTTAAGATCCTTTACTTTCGCGTTTTTAGAAGCTGATTTTGCCATGATTATTTAATTTCTTTGTGAACTGTTACTTTTTTCAAAATTGAGTTGTATTTCTTGAACTCCAAACGATCTGGGGTGTTCTTTTTGTTCTTGGTAGTAATATAACGACTAGTTCCTGGTAAACCAGTAGTCTTGTGCTCTGTGCACTCTAATATTACTTGAACTCTGTTTCCTTTCCTTGCCATGATGGTGTGTTATAAGTTAAACTTAATTTAATTGATTATATCTTGTCGCCTTGGGCTCTAAGATCTTTAACTACAGAAGCCAAACCATTTTTATTGATGGTTCTGATTGCATCTGTTGATACTTTCAAAGTGATCCAGCGATCTTCTTCAATGAAGTAGAAACGCTTCTTTTGCAAATTTGGAAGGAAACGACGTTTTGTCTTGATGTTGGAGTGAGAAACACTGTTTCCAGACATCGGCTTCTTTCCTGTTAATTGACATACTCTAGCCATGAGAAATTATTTTTTACGGACGGCAAAGGTAAGTAAAT
>CAINEG010000162.1 GCA_903847655.1 uncultured Bacteroidota bacterium | reverse complement strand
CCGAAACGTTGCGCAATTTTTTCTGCTAAGGCTTGAGAGCCAGTTCCTGCGAATATTTTTACTGAAGGATTCATGTGGGTGGGATATGCGTCAAAGTTATAATTCTCGTTTCCAAAACATAAAAAATAACGGCTCTACTTTTCAACATCTCGCGAACTTATACACATATTGGATGTATTTTTTAGGTATTTATACGGCCGCTAGCGTTTTTTGATTCAAGTAGATTTGGCCTATGGGAAACAATATCAAAACCTGGGCATTGCAAGACCAACCGGTTCATAAGCTCTATTCAAAAGGGCCTAAACACCTTACCGATGTTGAACTTATAGCCATTTTACTACAACATGGGACCGTGCATCAAAATGCCCTCGAATTGGCTAGAACCCTGCTTGGTGCTTCTCAAAACAATTTACAAAAATTTGCAAAATTAAATGTAGCCGATATTTTAGCCTTAAAAATAAATGGGGTAGGCAAAGCAAAAGCCATTCGAATTTTGGCGGCCATCGAACTTGGTTCGAGAAGAATTTCAACGCCAATTACCAATAAACATATTCATCAAAGTATTGATGTTGTCCAACATCTTAAATACTTATTGCAATTTGAAAATAGAGAGTTATTTATGGTGCTCTTACTAAATCAAGCCAATAAAATTATTCACGAAGCAGTTTTAAGCGAAGGAGGCATTACTGGCACCATTGCAGATCCCCGACTCATTTTTAAATTAGCGCTTAGCCATGAAGCCACTGGCTTTATTATATGCCACAATCATCCCAGTGGTCAATTGCGTCCTAGTCAGATGGACAATGTTTTAACAGAGAAGATTAAAAAAGCTGCAGCGTATTTTGATATCAAATTAATCGATCACATTATAGTAAGCCTTGAAGGCTACTATAGTTATGCCGAACAAAATAGCAATTGGTAAAATAAAACTTCTGTTTAGGCTTGTGCGGTTGGCCCACCAAAATTCATTGGAATTTCTACAGGCAACATATCGGCAATGGTTCCATTGGCGGCTTCATATCTTTCTACATTTTCCACCAAGGCCTTCATAAATCTTTTGGCATGCATTGGAGTTAAAATGACCCTGCTTTTTACCTTGCTCTTTGGGGTGCCTGGCATTACATTGACAAAATCAACTACAAATTCGGCATTGCTATGTGTGATGATGGCCAAATTAGCATAAGATCCTTCGGCGATTTCTTCACTTATTTCAATGTTTAAGGGTTGGTTTGGGTTTTGTTCCATACTTTTTATTAAGGTCACAAAGATACAGGGGATGGAATGTTAAAAAAAAATTACAATTCTGCCCTACACAAGAACTAAATTTGCTTCATGTTAGTATTAGATGGAAAAATAGCCGCCGCCGCCGTAAAAGCAACCCTTTTAGAGCAAACTCAAGCCCTTAAAGCCGCTGGCAAAAGAATGCCTCATTTAGCTGCCATATTGGTAGGTAATAATGGGGCGAGTGAAACTTATGTAGCAAGCAAGGTAAAAAACTGCGAAGAAACCGGTTTTGGTTCTTCTTTATATAGAATGGACGCAGATGTGGCCGAAGCTGTTTTATTAGCAAAGATTGCCGAGCTCAATCAAGATCCTAATTGCGATGGCATATTAGTGCAATTACCCTTACCAAAACATATTAAGGAATCCAAAGTGATTGAAGCCATTGACCCTGCTAAAGATGTAGACGGTTTTCATCCTGTAAATGTGGGAAGACTAGTGCAAGGGTTAAATACTTTTATTCCAGCCACGCCTTATGGAATTATTTTAATGCTTGAACATTTTAACATTGAAACCAAAGGAAAAAATGCAGTGGTAATTGGAAGAAGTAATATAGTAGGAAGACCCATGAGTATTTTATTAAGTAGCAATATTAATCAAGGAAATTGTACTGTTACTATTTGTCATAGCCATACCAAAAATTTAAAAGAAATTTGTTTAGGGGCCGATATTATTGTGGCTGCCTTAGGGGTGCCTAATTTTTTAACTGGCGATATGATCAAACCTGGTGCCGTAATTATTGATGTAGGTATTACCCGCGTAGAGGATGCGACCGCCAAAAAAGGTTTTAGAATTAAAGGTGATGTGAACTATGAAGAAGCCTGCGCTAAAGCATCTGCTGTTACACCAGTTCCTGGAGGTGTAGGGCTTATGACCATTGCAGGATTATTAAAAAATACCATGAAGGCTTACCAAGGTCTTTAACTTCGAAATAATTTATACATTTTAACTTGAGTACAACTACCCAATATCCAGTGATGGAAATGTTTTATTCTTTGCAAGGCGAAGGATACCACCAAGGCAAAGCGGCTTATTTTATTCGCTTGGCCGGATGTGATGTGGGTTGTGTTTGGTGTGATGTAAAAGAAAGTTGGGATGCCAGCAAGCATCCGGTTTTATCTATCGATGAAATTGTATCAAGTGCTTTAGCGCATCCTGCTCGTTTGGCCATTGTTACTGGTGGCGAACCTTTGCTGTATAATTTAGATGCACTTACTACTGCTTTACAAAAAGCAGGCTTTGAAGTAAATATAGAAACTTCTGGTTCTAGCCCCATGTCTGGAAACTGGGACTGGGTTTGCCTTTCTCCCAAAAAATTTAAAGCACCACTTAATGAAAGCATAGCTGCTGCATCGGAATTAAAAGTGGTTATTTTTAATAAACATGATTTTGAATGGGCCGAAACCTATGCCAAACAAGTACCTGCTTCGTGTAAATTATATTTACAGCCCGAATGGGATAAGGCCAATGAAATAACGCCTTTAATCATTGATTATATTAAGGCCAACCCTCAATGGGAACTAAGCGCACAATTGCATAAGTACATACAAGTACCCTAATTTGTATATTTACAATACATTGTAGGACATCTATGAAATACAAACTAT
>CAINEG010000161.1 GCA_903847655.1 uncultured Bacteroidota bacterium | reverse complement strand
GTGTACTTTGTCAATAAACCCGACCCAAATGTCAATGATATAGGATCTAAAGGTATAGGTGAGATTGCATTGATTGGTTTTGCTGCAGCCATTGCGAATGCAGTGTACAATGCTACTGGCAAAAGAGTTCGCGATTTGCCTATTACTCCAGATAAGTTAGGCTTTAAAAAAACAAAGGCATAGTAGGGCCTTTGTAAAAATGATTGATACTTAGTATAAAAAAGTCCCACCGAGCATTCGGTGGGACTTTTTTTAGAATAGCTTACTAGTTATTATTTCAATGCTTTATTTTCCTATAATTTATATCCATCATCTGCCACCAACTGTGCGCAAATTCTTCTACGCGCTTCTTTGCTGTTAAAGGCATCTACCTTGGTGAAACGCTTTAAGCCAATATTCATCATACGTAGCTCATCCCCTTCAGCAAAACTATTGATGGCATCCTTGCCGGCTTTGTTAATCGCATCAGCTGCATCATAAATATAAGTACGCACAATATCAGCCTGCACTGCCACTGCTGCTTCACCTTTCATGGTGGTTAATTTTTCTAATCTTAACAAAGCAGATTCTGCATGATAAGTAATGATGGACATATCTGCGATGTTCATTAATATTTCTTGCTCCTTATTCAAGGTCATCATTAATTTTTGAACTGCTGCACCTGCTACCATCAAAATACATTTTTTAAAATTAGCGATGGCTTGTTTTTCTTTGGCAAAGGGTGTATCTTCTCCACCACCAAAATCAGGAATGCTCATTAATTCTTTTTGCACTTCCATGGCGGGTCCCATTAAATCTAGTTTGCCTTTCATGGCACGTTTTAAAACCATATCCACCGTTAGCAATCTATTGATTTCATTGGTGCCTTCGTAAATTCTATTGATGCGACTATCTCTATAAGCTTTTGAAATGGCATATTCATCACTGTAACCATTGCCTCCATGTACTTGCACGCCCTCGTCTACTACAAAATCCAATACCTCAGACCCAAATACTTTTAAGATGGCGCATTCAATCGCATATTCTTCGGCGGCACCTAATAAAGATTCAGACAAAGATTTACCAGCAGCTAATAAAATTTGTTCTTGCTCGTCAATATTGTATGACACTCTGTACAAAGCACTTTCGCCCACCCATAAGCGGATGGCCATTTCGGCGAGCTTGTGTCGGATGGCGCCAAATTTTACAATGGGCAATTTAAATTGTTCCCTAGCTTTTGCATATTGAACTGTTTCTGTTAATGCTCTTCTTGCGCCACCAATGGTGGCTGATCCTAATTTTAATCTTCCAATATTTAAAATATTAAAAGCAATGATATGTCCTTTGCCTATTTCCCCTAATAAATTTTCCACGGGCACTTTACAATCTTGAAAATATAGTTGAACAGTAGAGGAACCCTTGATGCCCATCTTATGTTCTTCGGGTCCTTGAGTAAAACCTTCTGTGCCTCTTTCAATAATGAAGGCAGTAAATTGTTCTCCGTCTATTTTTGCAAATACGGTATAGATATCTGCAAAGCCTCCATTGGTGATCCAACATTTTTGTCCATTGATGATATAGTGCTTTCCATCTGCAGATAATTTTGCAGAAGTTTTTGCACTCAATGCATCAGAACCACTGTTGGGCTCGGTCAATCCATAAGAACCTTTGTATTCACCTGAAGCTAATTTTGGTACATATTTTTGTTTTTGTGCTTCGGTACCAAAATATAAGATGGGTAAAGTACCAATACCCGAATGGGCTGCGTTGGCTACAGAGAAAGAATAACCTCCGCCTAAATATTCTGCGACAATTACAGAAGTTACAAAATCTTTTCCTGATCCTCCATAAGCTTCTGGTACAGTGATGCCTAATAAGCCCTGTGCGCCTGCTTTTTCAAGTAGGGAAGGCATTAAGCCTGGTTCTAATTTATCTATTCTATCTGCTACGGGCAATACTTCTGTATTCACGAATTGATCACACATGTCACGCACCATCAATTGCTCTTCATTGAACTGCTCTGGTATAAATATTTCATCGGCTTGTACTTCTTTGATGATCCATTCTCCGCCTTTGATTACTGTTTTGGTTGTTTCCATAAAACTTATTTTAAAATTTCATTTAATTATTTATACTTAGCTCAAATCTTTATGAGTCAAATTATCATACACTCTTTGTAAAACATTTTTCACCACTTCAATTTCTTCTTTGTTGATATTTAACAAAGCCTCGTTCATGGTTTGATTGGCCAACTCATAGGTTATTTGTTGCAAGGGTTTGGCGATGTCTGTCAAGTAGACCAAATTAATTCGACGATCTTCTTTGGAGGCTACACGTACTACCAATTCTTGTTTTTCTAAATTATCAATGAGTCGGGTAGTGCTTGCTTTATCTCTGAAAGTTCGAATGCCTAATTCTAATTGACTGAGTCCATCTTCCTTCCAAAGATGGTATAAGACCGACCATTGTTCTATGGTGATATCTAATCCGGCCTTTCTAAAATTCTTTTGTAATCGACGGGCAACGGCGGTGGTAGCCATGCCATTTATGACGCTGTAGAGTTCTCCTCTTTTGAATTGGTTGTTTGACATATAGTTAGTTATGCAACTAATATAAAAGTACAATCAATTTGGTGATTATTGCTAATTTTTTGATCTTTTTTGTGCTTTTTATATGAATTTACCCCGATTTTGGCCTAAAATGGGCCTTTTTTGTAGATATTGTAAGGGTGCCTTTACATCAAGTTTTTACGTCTAATCTTGATTTGAATGGCGTTTTCAATTGCCTTTTCAGAGACCAATATCAAATAACCTCCGCCACCAGCGCCTGATAATTTATAGCCAATGCATTGGGGGGCATACTTTTCAATAATGGGTTGTATGGTCGCATCAATCATATTGGGAAACATCGCAATTTGTGCATGATAGGAAGCAAGAAAAGCTTTTCCAAATGCAGGCAAATCTTTATTTAAGATAGCCTCCCAACAATCATTGGCCGCATCTGCTAAACTTTTCGCCCCTTCTTTGGTAATATTGGTATTGGCAAGTACATCATAATTACTTGATCTTGGATCGAGTGGAATTAAATATAAATGTTTTTCGAGCCAATCTAAAATGGATTCATCCTCATTTGATTTTATTGCTGTAGGCCAATAATTCTCCTCACTGTAATGATGATAGTTTAAACAGGGTAGGACAATACCTATGGCATCTTGCGCACCAGCCACATTCTTTGTGCCAGGAGGATTTTCATAACTAAATAAAACTTTACTTAAATGTATGGGATCTCCCTCGGGTAATTGTGCCTTCCATAATTCAATGGCTTTGTTTCTTGTGCTACTGGCCATACCACTTCGATTGTTAAATTCGATGGTAGGTTCAATGGATATAGTGAGCACTGGGCCTGGATATAATTTATTGACATAAGGTTGATCCAACCATCCCCCTGCTAAATCAATGCGAAAAGGAATGATGGAATTGGTTCTTAAACTGGTGGTAGATCTTGCAGGTAACCCTTCACTAGGCACTCTATCTAATACAATTAATTCAATATTTTTTGTTTGACACAATTCAATTTTGTTGGGGGTATTGCCATCCTCATTCACCACAAAAACATCGGGTTGGATTTGTTCTAATTCAGCCAAAAAGTCTAGTAATCCACTGCCTTTGTTGATTTTACATTCTTTCACACAAGCCAATGATTCAATCATGTACTTTCTTTCCTCCTGCGTAATCACTGGATACCTTCCTTTTAAACCATACACGGTTTTATCTGAACCAATACAAACATATAAATCACCATAAGTAGCCGCGTTTTTTAAAAAAGCCACATGACCACTATGTAATAAATCAAAACAACCACTCACTAAAACTTTCTTTTGCATAAAATTAGGTACGCTATTAAAATCGAAACTACAATTTAATTCTGAATTATAAAGCTCTATCTAAATGAACATAGCCGCCATCCACATGTATTAACTGACCAGTGGTATGACTTGATTTTTCAGATAGTAAAAAAGCAACCGTATTGGCTATTTCTTCCTTGGTGGTAAACCTTTGGCCTAATGGAATTTTTTTAAGTATGGATTTTAATTTCTCTTCTGGATTAGGCAAGTTGTTGATCCATTTTTCATACAAAGGCGTAAAACATTCTGCTACAACGACTGCATTCACACGGATGCCGAAAGGTAATAGTTCTACTGCCCATTCTCTGGTAAGTGCATTGCGTCCGCCATTGGCAGCGGCATAAGCAGAAGTACCCCCTTGCCCTGTTTCTGCTGTCTTTGAATTGATGTTGACAATATTGCCTTTTGATTTTTTTAAATAGGGTAGTGCATGGTGTGCTAATAAATAATAGTGCACTAAATTTTTATGCATGCTTTGCATGAATAATTCATAGTTGCCATTTTCTAAACCAATACTGTCATTTTCACCTGCATTGTTCACTAATCCATCTATCCTCCCAAATTTTTCTATAATTTTATTAATTGCATTTTCGCAAGCTGTAGGATTGGTTAATTCGGCAACCACCTGATCCGCCTGTAAGCCTTTTTGTTGAATTACTTTGACCATGGCTAAATTATCTTCTTCACTTCTTCCAATAATGATTGGTACCGCTCCCTCTGCTGCTAAAACATTAGTGATGCCTTCGCCAATGCCTCTGGCACCGCCTGATACTATGATTATTTTTCCTTGAATTGCTAAGTCCATAACTTATAGTTTATAAAATTTTATTGCATTGCCTGCAAAAATAGCTTCTTGCTCGCTGCTACTAAATGTATTAAAATAATTTTGTACCAGATTCAACCATTTGGAATAAGTACTCGCTACCAAACATACGGGCCAATCGCTACCAAACATAATGCGCTCTGTGCCAAAAGCTGCTACCACTAAATCTAGATAAGGCTTTAAATCGGCTGCTGTCCAGTTATTCCAATTGGCCTCTGTGACCATACCACTTATTTTACAATAGACATTGGGGTAGTTCGCAAGCCCAGTAATTTCTTTTTTCCATTCTTCAATTTTCCCCGCTTTGATATTGGGTTTGGCGATATGGTCTATTACGATGGGCATTGTTGGCAAATGTTTGACCAATTCATTCGCTTCTTTTAATTGATGCGCGTAAATAAGTAAATCGTAGGTATAATTATTTGCTTGTAATTTTTTTAAGCCTTGGATAAAACTTTCTTGCAACATAAAACCATCTGCTTCTCCTTGTAAAATATGTCTAAAGCCTTTGAGTAAATTTTCAGCTGCATATTTTTCTAATGCTTGCTCCATTTTTAAATCACATAAATCTACCCAACCCACCACACCTTGAATAAAATTATTTGCTTTGGCTTGAGCCAATAAAAAATCAGTTTCTTGTAGGCTTTGCTCCGCTTGCACACTAATGCAGGCTTCTACATTATTTTCTTTTAATACAATGGCTAAATTGGTAGGTAAAAAATCTTTTCGAATGGCCTGCATGTCTTCATTGATCCAATCCTGTTTTTGTGCATCGTAGTTCCAAAAGTGTTGATGTGTATCAATGATTTTCATAGTGCCTAGTTCTTATTTTTGATAAGCCACCACTTTTTGTTTACTTGTGCCTAAACCATCAATACCCAATTCCACCACATCACCTGGTTTTAAATAAATGTTTGGACTAAAGCCCAAACCCACGCCAGCAGGGGTTCCTGTGCTAATCACATCCCCTGGTAACAAAGTCATGAACTGACTGCTATAGGAAATAAGTTGGGGAATATTAAAAATTAAATCATCGGTATTTCCATCCTGCATCATCTTCCCATTTAAACTCAACCACAATCTTAATGTATGCGGATTTGGAATTTCATCTTTAGTCACCATCCAAGGACCAAGTGGTGCAAAACTATCGCAACCTTTTCCTTTGTCCCAAGTGCCCCCACGCTCTAACTGAAAAGCTCTTTCACTTACATCATTGTGTAGTACATAGCCAGCCACATAATCCATGGCTTCGGCTTCGCTTACATAACTGGCTTTCTTTCCAATGACTACGGCTAATTCTACTTCCCAATCTGTTTTCTCTGAATTTTTTGGGATGATGATGTTATCAAATGGGCCTGTTAAGGAAGTAGTGGACTTCATAAATAAGATAGGCTCTGTTGGAATAGCCGCGCCTGTTTCTTTGGCATGTATTGCATAATTCAATCCTATGCATAAAATCTTAGAAGGCCTGGCCACCGCAGATCCGATTCTTTCACTGTCGTTAATGGGAGACAATTTTTCTTTGGCAATTACTTGGGCTAATTTTTCTAGACCTTGGTTTGCAAAAAAACTTTCATCGTAATCTTTTACAAAACTGCTTACGTCATAGTTCACACCATTAATGTGTACCCCTGGTTTTTCTTGTCCTTCTTTTCCGAATCTTATTAATTTCATTTTCTTATTTTTTGCTTAACTATTTAATGTGGTGAATCCGCCATCAATGGAATAATCACTGCCCGTAATAAAACTTGCTTCATCGCTGCACAAATACAATACTTGATGTGCAATTTCTACGGGCTTGCCCATTCTGCCAATGGGTTGTGTCTTAGATAATTTTTCAAACATTTCAGTTTCTTGGCCAGGATAATTCTTTTTTAAAAATCCATCTACAAAGGGCGTATGCACTCTGCCTGGTGAAATACTATTGCATCTAATACCATCTTTAATAAAATCTTTGGCCACACTAAGTGTCATGGCATGCACTGCGCCCTTGCTCATGCTATAGGCGAAACGATCGGCCACACCCACTTTGGCTACAATGGAACTTATATTGACGATGGCACCGCCGCCTGTTTTTTGCATGACTGGAATGCCTGCAAATAAACTATTGTAAACACCTCTTACATTCACATGAAATATTTTTTCAAAATCTGCTTCACTGGTATTGATGGCATTGCCAATATGTGAAATACCTGCACAGTTCACCATCAAATGAATTTTTTCAATGGCTTCGTAAGTTTTTTTCATGGCGGCTTGATCGGTCACATCAATGGCGATGGCCTTCGCCTTGCCTCCATTATTTTCTATGGCTGCTGCTGTAGCATGGGCATGCTCCGCATTTAAATCCAATACATACACTGTGGCCCCTTGCGCTGCCAATACATTACAAACTTCTTGGCCGATACCACTTCCGCCCCCTGTTACTACCGCTGTTTTATTGTTGAGTAAAAACATAATTGTATTTTTTTTATTTTATAAGGATACACCTCTTTTCCAAGGAATAAAATCTTCTTGTTGCAATTGCACCGCTTTAGGTATGACTTCTCCGCTGGCGGCAAGTATACAATAAGCTAAAATTTCTTCGCCCATTTCTTCAATGGTTTTAATTCCATCAATAATATCTCCAGTATTAATGTCGATGATGTCTGACATTCTGTTGGCCAATTTGGTATTGGTGGCTACTTTGATGACAGGACAAACAGGATTACCTGTAGGTGTACCTAAACCGGTGGTAAATAAAATTAAAGTGGCCCCACTTGCAGCCTTGCCTGTAGTAGCTTCCACATCATTGCCTGGCGTACATACTAAACTTAAACCCGGCTTGGTAGCGGGTTCGGTATAATCCAATACATCTACGACTGGTGCTGTGCCTCCTTTTTTACAGGCGCCTGCACTTTTGATGGCATCGGTAATTAATCCATCTTTGATATTGCCAGGGGAGGGGTTCATGTGAAAACCACTTCCTACCGCATGCGCCATTTTATTGTAGTCTTCCATCAATCGTATAAATTTATTCGCCGTTTTTTCATCTACAGATCTATCTATTAATTCTTGTTCTGCCCCACACAATTCTGGAAACTCTGCCAATAAAACTTGACCACCTAAGGCCACTAGTAAATCTGCAGTATGACCCACTGCAGGGTTAGCAGATATACCACTAAAACCATCACTGCCACCGCATTTTACGCCAATGCATAATTTACTTAAGGGGGCGGGCTTTCTTTCTATTTTGTTGGCTTCGCTGAGCGCTTGAATGGTAGATGCTATGGCAGATTTTATTAATTGTTCTTCACTTTGTGTTTGTTGTTGTTCAAAAACAATTAAAGGCTTATCAAATTTTGGATTTCTTTTTTTTAAATTAATTTTAAAATCATCGATTTGTAAATGCTGACAACCTAAACTTAAAAGCGTGATGCCTGCTACATTGGGATGATCGGCATAGGCTGCTAGTAAATCGCTTAAGGTGGCAGCGTCCTGTCTTGTGCCACCACAGCCACCATTGTGGTTTAAAAATTTAATGCCATCTATATTTTTAAATACTCTTTTTTGATGTTCTGGTGCATTTGCAATTTGTTCATCAATGACTATTTTTTTTTCATTGCCTATATCCTGAACCACTTGCTCTGCAAATGCTTTGTATTTGTCGGTGATGGTATAACCCAATGCATAATGCAATGCTTCTTTGATCACATCTAAATTTCTGTTCTCACAAAAAACAGTGGGAATAAACAACCAATAATTCGCCGTACCAACTTTCCCATCGTTTCGATGATAGCCATTAAAAGTTTTATGGGCATATTTAGAGATGTCTGGGGCCTGCCATTGATAATTGACATTCCTATACGCATAAGCATCCGCCTCGTGCTTGGTATTTTCTACAGACATTCTTTCCCCTACTTCTACTTGCTCAGTGGTTATCTTGCCAACAGTAATTCCATACATGGTAATGCGGTCCCCTTTAGACAAGGTTTGTATAAAAAATTTATGCTTTTCTGCAATGTCTTCTTTTAAAATATACGTTTGTTGATGGTAAATAATCGCATCCCCTTTTTTTAAATTAGTTAAGGCAACTAGTACATTGTCTTTGGGATGTATTTGTAAAACAAGCTGCTTTTGAATACGCATATTTTGATTTCTATTAAGGAGACGCAATGGGTATACAATTTAAATAAAACAATCAAAAAATCCTATTTCTTCCTTATAAAAGCGGTTAACTTTGTAGCATGCACCACCTTTTAGATTGGGCTGTAGCCATTTTAACCATTTTGTATGCTGTTTTATTAATGGCCTACAGGTATTGGTTTGGGCTTTTGCAAAACTTCAAAGCAGAAGAAGGCTTTTCAACCAACTTTCCTTCCAAGCCCACTCATTTTTCTATTGTGATTCCTGCACGCAATGAAGCCGCTAATATTAAAACTTGTGTGGAGTCGATTTTAGCACAAAATTATCCAACAGATTTTTTTGAAATTATTGTGATGGACGATTTTTCTGAGGATGATACCGCTTTTATTGTTAAAGCCTTGCATGACCAATATCCTAATGTACATTTATTAAGTTTGGCAGATTATTTTAAACAAAATGAAATAAGTTCTTTTAAAAAGAAGGCCATTGAAAAAGCAGTGATGCATGCCAAAGGCAATTGGATCGTTACTACAGATGCCGATTGTATAGCGCCACCCAATTGGTTATTATTGTATCATCAATACATAGAAAAAAACCAACCTGTTTTTGTGGCAGCGCCGGTCATGTTCATTAAAGAAAAAGGAATCTTAAATCAATTCCAATTGCTTGATTTTTTAGCCCTGCAAGGTATCACAGCAGCTGCAGTAGGCGCTGGCAAACATTCTATGAGCAATGGAGCCAATTTAGCATTTGAAAAATCGGCCTTTATTGCGGTAGGGGGTTATCAAGGCGTGGATGCTATTGCAAGCGGTGATGATATGTTTTTAATGCATAAAATGAAAATGACTTTATCCAATCGTATTGGATATTTATTTCATCCTGGTGCGATTGTATTAACCAAGGCCATGCAGGATTGGAAAAGTTTTATTATGCAAAGAATTAGATGGTCAAGCAAAGCCCGTTTTTATGATGACCGTTCTATTTTTTGGGTATTGC
>CAINEG010000160.1 GCA_903847655.1 uncultured Bacteroidota bacterium | reverse complement strand
CCATAACTTTTAGTCAAACCTTCTACAGAAACGTAATTCATGGCGCAAAGATAAGTTGTCGAAGGGAGTATATTTAGATTTATACTAAGAATGCCTAAAAAATAGGGTAAAAACAAGGGAAGCTTGTATTTTTGTGAAAGTATACGCAAAAAGTAAAAAGATGAAGCATTTTGAGGTTCCTTCTGGCTATCGCAGCAATTTGATTACTGCGATTAAGCATAAAAGGAAAGAAGAAGATAAATTAAAAAAAGACTTTAGTCCCTCCCTGATTGATTTAGGGAAAGTAAAATTTTATTTGGCACGTCATTTTGGTTTTTGTTATGGGGTAGAAAATGCCATTGACATTGCCTACAAAACCATTGAAGAAAATAAAGGGAAAAGAATATTCTTGCTCAGTGAAATGATTCACAACCCACAAGTCAATGAAGACTTATTAAAAAAAGGTGTACAGTTTTTACAAGATACCAATGGCAATGAAATAATTCCTTTGTCTACTTTAAATAAAGAGGATGTGGTCATCATCCCTGCTTTTGGGACCACTTTGGAATTGGAAGCCAAGATCAATAAAATTGGAATAGAAATTCAAAAGTACAATACCACCTGTCCCTTTGTTGAAAAAGTTTGGAACCGAGGCGATCAAATTGCGAAAAAAGGATTTACCATTATCATACATGGCAAACCCAAACATGAAGAAACCAGGGCTACTTTTTCTCATGCGGCAGACAAAACACCTACCCTGATTGTCAACGACATGAAAGAAGCCATTGTCTTAGGTAAGTTTATTTTAGGGGAATTACCGCTTAGTGAGTTTAGCGTTTTTTTTAAAAACAGATTCAATAGTATTTTTGATCCAAGCATTCATTTTGAAAAAATTGGCGTCATCAATCAAACAACTCAATTGGCTTCAGACACACAGGCCATTTCTGATTATTTAAAAAATATTATTCAAAATAAATTTGGGAAAGAAAATCTAAGTCAACATTTTGCAGATACCAGAGATACCTTATGTTATGCCACCAATGACAATCAATCTGCAGTGATTGGCCTTCTAGAGCAGCCCGCCGACTTAGCCATTGTAATGGGTGGAAAAAATAGCAGCAACAGTTCCCATTTGGTGGAACTATGTGAGCATAAGTTACCCACTTATTTTATTGATGATGCCAATAAAATTATTGATGCAAAACAAATTATTCGCAACAATTGGATAACCAAGCAGTCTGAATTAGTGACTAATTTTTTACCTGATATCACCCCATTGTCCATATTAATGACCAGTGGTGCTAGCTGTCCAGATACCGTAGTGGAAGCGACGATTAAAAAAATTGTAAGTATTTATGGATTAGAAGTCGAGTTTGAAGCAGCAAGTGCACATTGGCTTTCCTAAATTGAAATTAATTCTTTGTTTGATTTATTTTTTCCAAAGCCCAAGCTAAGGCCAAGTTAAATTGCTCTTCTCTATTCATCTTTGAATTGTCCAATACGCTAGCATCTGCTGCTTGTTTCAATGGACTTCTTTCTCTAGTGGTATCTAATAAATCTCGGTGTTGCAAATTTTCTGCAATTTCTTCTTTGCTAATTGATGGGTTGGTTTTTTGTAATTCTAAAAAACGTCTTTCTACTCTAATGGCTGGTTCGGCGGTGACAAATATTTTAAGCTCCGCATTGGGGAAAACCACGGTACCAATATCTCTGCCATCCATGACAATTCCCTTTTTTTGCCCCATGGCTTGTTGCTGCGCCACAGCAAAATCTCTTACTGCACCTATGGCGGCTACTTCACTTACTTTTTGACTTACGGCCATTTCTCTAATCTCGGCTTCTACATTTTCATTGTTCAAAATCATGTCAGATTTTAAACTGGTAGCGTTATAACTAAAATTTAAAGTAATTTTTTTTAAAGCATCAACGATGGCTGCATCATCATCAAAGGCAATTTTGTTCCTTAAAAAATACAGTGCCACTGCACGGTACATGGCACCCGTGTCAATAAATACATATTCCAATTTAGCTGCTAAGGCTTTGGCTAATGTACTTTTACCACAAGAAGAATAGCCGTCAATGGCAATGATAATTTTAGTGGACATGTTAAGCAACTGAAATGGTTTCTGTTTTAGGAATATTGGCATTTCTAATGGCTATTTGCCTTACTGCATTGGAAACGACAGCCCTTAATGCATTTTTAGAGGTTTCCTCTGTTCCCACCATGGCCGGCACGCCTTCATCTCCTCCTTCTCTGATGGATTGTACCAAGGGCACTTCACCCAAAAAGGGCAAATCATATTCAGAAGCTAAATTCCTTCCACCTTCTTTACCAAATAAATAATATTTATTGTTAGGCAATTCTGCAGGAGTAAAATATGCCATGTTTTCTATTAGTCCAATCACAGGTACTTGAATATTGGCTTGTCCAAACATCGCAATGGCTTTTTTAGCATCTGCCAATGCGACTGTTTGTGGCGTTGTAACAATCACAACTCCTGTTACAGGAACAGTTTGCATGATGGTCAAATGAATATCACCTGTGCCTGGCGGCATATCAATCACTAAATAATCTAATTCTCCCCAATCCACATCAGTAATGAATTGTCTGATGGCACTCGAAGCCATTGGACCTCTCCAAACCACGGCATCTTTTTCATCTACCAACAAACCTATGCTCATCAATTTAATGCCGAATTTTTCTAATGGTAAAATAATTCCTTTGCCCTCTTCATCTTTCATCATTGGTCTTTGTCCTCTTACACCAAACATAATAGGAACACTAGGCCCATAAATATCTGCGTCCATCAAGCCCACTTTGGCACCACCTTCTGCCAAGGCCAAGGCCAAATTTGCAGAAATAGTACTTTTACCCACGCCCCCTTTTCCACTCACTACCGCAATGATATTTTTAACTTTTGCTAAAACAGTTTTTTCATCCTTTCTTAAACTACTGGTATTAGAAGTAAAATCCACTTTAACAATGGCCGCTTTATTCACCAGTAATTTGATGGCATTTTCACAAGCATTTTTCATCAAATCTTTCATAGGACAAGCAGGCGTGGTGAGCACGATGGTAAAACTCACTTCATTGCCCTCCACTTTTAAGTCCTTGATCATATTGAGTGTCACCAAGTCTTTCCCTAAATCTGGCTCCTGTACATTACTCAATGCTTTTAATATTTCCGCCTCGGTCATTTTGAAAGTTTTTGTTAAATAAAATAGATCCACGCAAAGTTAACGCTCATTGTACTTATTTTGCTGTTTTAGAAGGTAGAATATAGGTTTTTGCCTTAAAAACTACCAATTTTGACAAAAAAATTGTGTTCGTATATTTAAACTAGGAGACTTAATTTTGTAACTACATGAGAAAGTTTATTTTAATTATGGCCATTGCTTTGATAGGTCTAAAAACCCAGACAGCCCATGCTCAGGATATAGATATATACAGAGATTCTGTGGTTCAATTGTATGGTGTAATTATGACGGCCGATAGTTTAAAAGCGGTCCCTTTTGCCAGTGTGGTAGTGGAGAAAAAAGGAAGAGGTACGATTACCAATAACGATGGGGTGTTTTCCATTGCAGTGAACAAAGGAGAACATATCACTTTTTCATGTGTTGGATTTAAAGATAGAACCATTCTTATTCCTGCTAAATTAGAAGGCAACCAATACAGTGTTATACAATTGCTGGTGAATGATACTAATTTTTTACCTGCGACCATTTTAAAACCTAGACCCACCCGTGCGCAATTTGATAGAGATTTTGTTAATTCTAAAGTAGATGACGACTTATATGAAACAGCAAGAAAAAACACAAGCATGAGTCAGAAAAGGATCATCTTATCAAGTTTGCCTTACGATGGCAAAGAAGCCGTAGGCGCCTCCTTAACACAACAAGCCGCTAAATATTATTACTCAGGTCAGTTGCCCCCAATGAATATTTTGAATCCAAGTGCTTGGAGATCCTTTATCAATTCTTGGAAAAGAGGAGATTACAAAACAAGAAAATAATAGCTCCATGAAAAATATCTCAGTTATTGGAGCAGGCACCATGGGTAATGGCATTGCACATGTAATGGCTCAAAAAGGGTTTAAAGTAAACTTAATAGATTCCCAATCTAGCGCCTTAGACAAAGCCCTCGCGACTATTGCAAAAAACTTAGATCGGCAAATTGCAAAAGGCATCAGTACCGAAGCAGAAAAAATAAGTACACTTCAAAACATCCAATGTTTCACTGAAATTGAAATGGGTGTAAAAGAAGCAGACTTGGTCATTGAAGCTGCAACAGAAAATAGCGCTATTAAAAAAATAATTTTTTCAGCCGCCGACCAACATGCGCCAGCAGCTTGTATTCTAGCCAGCAATACCTCTTCTATTTCCATCGCCGAATTGGCTGCTGCCACTCAACGACCAAGCAAGGTTATTGGCATGCATTTTATGAACCCAGTGCCAGTGATGAAACTTGTAGAAATTATCAATGGTGCGGCCACAGATCCTAAAATCACGGAAACCATTGTAGCCTTGACCAAGGTCTTGGATAAAATTCCATGTGTAGTAAAAGATTTTCCAGGATTTATTGCCAACAGAATTTTAATGCCCATGATCAACGAAGCCATCCATGCTTTGTTAGAAGGGGTTAGTGATGTTGCAACGATTGATCAAATCATGAAATTAGGAATGGCCCATCCCATGGGACCCTTGCAATTAGCCGATTATATTGGCTTAGATGTTTGTAAAAATATTTTAAGCATTATGCAAGAAGGATTTAAGGATACCAAATATGCTCCCTGTCCTTTATTGATACAGATGGTTGATGCAGGAAAATTAGGTGTTAAAACTGGAGAAGGATTTTACAAATACTAGCGCACCAAATTTTAATTTAGCTATTTATTTTTCAATGCGTTTCAAACTTACCTCACGCAACTCGCCAAACTTATTCAAAACTTCTTCCAAACGATGCTTAGGTATGCCTATTTTTAATTGAACAAATAATTGGGCTAATTGTTCGGTCACCTGGCAGTTGTACTGTTTGACAATCATCATTACTTCATTCATTTGATGGTAGTCAAAATTCAATTCATAATTAATTTCTACTGCCTTTTGCACCATTGGGATTAATTGAAGGGCCAATGCTGTAGAAGTTTTATATGCATTGATTAAGCCAGGCACGCCTAATAAAGTTCCTCCAAAATACCTTACCACCACCACTAAAACATTGGTCAATTGTTTACTGTCTATTTGGCCGAGGATGGGCCGACCAGCCGAACCTGAGGGTTCTCCGTCATCACTTACCCGAAAAGTATTGCCATCTATGCCCATTCGATAAGCCAAACAATAATGTACCGCCTTGGGATGTTCTTTTTTTAATGCTGCGATATAGGACTTAGCCCTTTCAATAGAATCCACAGGGTAGCAATAAGCCAAAAAACGACTCCCTCTTTCTTTAAACTCAGCCACAGCCGATTGTTCAATGGTATAATAAAAATCAGGATCCATTTAAAGGTAAGTTCTTGTAATTATAAGGCCAAAGCTAGTTCATAATGCGTAATCATTTGTAACATTGCAGTATGACTTTAGCAGAAATTAAATTAGCGATCAAGCAATCGCTCAGTAAAAAAATAGAGTCCATTGAATTAAACAGTTTATTGGGCATGCTCATAGAGGAAGTCACTGGATGGAACAGAGTGCAGCAAATAGTGGAGATCAATACACCATTGACGGAGGCGCAAATAAATAAATTCAACGAGTACACTGCAGCATTATTAAATGACAAGCCCATTCAATACATTTTAGGCAAGGCCTGGTTCATGGGCAATGATTTTATAGTGAATGAACATGTTTTAATTCCAAGACCAGAGACAGAAGAATTGGTAGAATGGGTAGTAGACTATGCCCATATCATTGCCAAACCATTGCAATTATTAGACATTGGCACGGGCTCTGGTTGCATTGCCATCTCCTTAAAGAAAGCATTGCCCGAATGCAGTGTCACTGCCATGGACATTAGTGTAAATGCATTGGAACTTGCTAAAAAAAATGCGACTAATTTGGACGCGACTATTGAATGGATCGAACAAGACATTATTCACGAGACCACACTAACGCATAGCTTTGATGTCATGGTAAGTAACCCTCCCTATATTCCGGTGAGAGAAAAAATAAATATGGAGGCAAAGGTGAAAAACTATGAACCACTCATTGCTTTATTTGTGCCCAATGAGGATCCATTAGTATTTTATAAAGCCATTGCCCAAGTATCCAAAAAATATTTAGCCCCCAAGGGTCAATTATTTTTTGAAATTCATTATGATCAAGGAAAAGCCATACTTCAATTGTTAGATGAAATGAATTTTCATGCAGAAATTAGAAGAGATAGTTTTGGAAAAAACAGAATGATAAGAGCCAGTTTGAAATAATAATAGATTGCAGCTGACCATTAATCTAATGTGCCGGATTCACTGCTACCACGGGAGTAGCCCCCAACGACTTTATAATTTGCATCACTTGAATGGTTACGCCTAATTTGGCTAGGCTATCTCCATTAATAACAACAGAAGGCTTGTCGGTTTCTTTGGCTAAGAAAGTTTTTAACTCAACAGGTAAAGCTTCGATAGACACAGGCGTGGAGCCGATAAACAAATGCTGCTCTTTATCAATAGTCACCACCACGGTTTGTTTGGCCTTGGTATCGCTAGCCGATTTTGGATTAGATACCTTAATCACATTAGGATTGGCCAAGGTAGATACAATTAAAAAAAACAACAATAAGATAAATAAAATATCATTCAATGCACCAGTGTGCACTTCGGGAGAGTTTCTTAATCGTTTTCTTAAATTCATGTAGTAAAATTAAGAATGAGTGGATTCTTGTAAAATATCTAAAAAATCAGCACTGGCCGATTCCATTTTATTGGCTACCTTATCTATCTGTGTTGAAATATAATTGTGTCCTACATAAGCAATCAATCCTATTATTAAACCCGTTGCTGAAGTAATCATTTTAGTATAGATACCACCTGCGATGGTATTCAAAGTGTATTCACCTGTAGAAGCAATGCCATAAAACAATTGCACCATTCCAATAATGGTTCCTAAGAAACCAAACATGGGCGCTATACCCGCCACTAAGGAGAGTACGTTTAAATTACGCTCCATGGAATACATTTCTAATTTACCTACATTTTCCATGCTTTTTTCAATGGCGTCAATAGGTTTTCCAATTCTAATGATTCCTTTTTCAATCATTTTAGCTACTGGATTGTCTACGCTTTTAGCTAAACTTTTTGCTGCTTCTATATTGCTAGATAAAATATTGTCCTTGATAATAAGCATGAATTTAGGATCAATATTGCCCACTTTTTTAATCGCCAATACACGTTCTATAAAAACAAAAATAGCTATTACTAAAAGCAGGTACAACGGATACATGATCCATCCCCCTTTTTGTAATAAACTCAATAATGATATTTTATCTTCTGCAACCTGTAGTAAAAACAACATAGCGTTAAATTTATTTTTTAAAGTTAATCGGTTTTGTCTAAATATAAAAACATGTGAATAACTATCAATGGCCTATATTATTTCCACCAATTTAACCAATACTTCCACTGATTTTTCCATGTCCGCAACCCCTATCCATTCGTGTTTGCTGTGAATGGCCTGCATGCCAGTAAATATATTAGGAGTGGGTAGGCCCATAAAACTCATACGACTACCATCCGTACCGCCTCTTATGGGTGTGACAATGGGGGTTAAACCTACTAATTTATAGGCTTCTAAAGCTTTTTCAACAATGACAGGATGTTGATCAATTACTTCTCTCATATTTCGATACTGCTCCTTAATTTCCATTTTTACTATAGCTTTTGAAAAATCTGGATTTGAAGCAATCACCTCTTTTGCTAGCGTATATAATCTTTCTGCATGCACTTTCAATTGAGTCGTATCAAAATCACGCACTAAAAATTCAATACGCGCAGTTTCTGCCCCTCCAGTAATTTGATTCGGATGTACAAAACCAGAACGTCCTTGAGTATGTTCAGGGCTCCATTCATTCTTAGGCAAAGCTGCAACAATGGCGGAGGCAATTTTAATGGCGTTTTGCATTACGCCTTTGGCAGCTCCAGGATGTGCGATCACTCCTTGGATATCTAAAATTAAACCATCGGCGCTAAAAGTTTCCATTTCAAAACAGGCAAGTTCCCCTCCGTCTAAAGTATAGCCAAAATCGGCACCTAATTTTTTCAGATCTAAATGTTCGGTACCACGGCCTACTTCTTCATCAGGTGTAAATAAAATTTTAATGCACCCATGTTCAATGTTTTTATTTTTCATTAAATAACTAGCCATTTCCATGATAATAGCCACGCCCGCTTTATCATCCGAACCTAATAAAGTTTTTCCGGAAGCAGTAATAATAGACTTACCGATAAAATTCTTTAAATAAGGATAAGCAGCTGTTGTAATTATTTGTGTAGGGTCGTCTGGTAAAATAATGGGTGCTCCATTATAATTTTCATGCAAAATGGGTTTGACATTAGTGCCACTGCAATCGGGCGCTGTGTCTACATGCGCGCAAAAACAAACTACAGGCACTTTTCTTTGATGCGTGGCAGGGATAGAGGCCATCACATACCCATACTGATCCATCTGTGCATCTTGCACCCCCATGGCCAACAATTCATCCACTAAAATTTTAGAAAGATTTTTTTGTTTTGCAGTAGAGGGGAAGCTGTCGGAATAAGGATCGCTCTGCGTATCCACTTGCACATATCTTAATAAACGATCGGCTACTTCTAATGATTGTAATCCCATAACTAAAGATAATAAAAATGTCCCGACACCTTAGTAAGACGCGGGACATTTTATAGAAATTATAAAACCTTTTAAGGCATAATAATACTTGATGGAGAATCGATTTTGACTAATTCTAAAGCAAAGGTTAAGTCCTGGCCTGCTAAAGAATGATTCGCATCTAATACCACTACTTCTTCTTTCACTTCTACAACGATCACTTGAAATTGTTGTCCTTGACCATTATTCATAGTTAAAGCCATGCCAACTGTTGGATTTAAATCCGCAGGGAATTGAGCTTTAGGAAATTCAACTATCATTTCAGGTTGTTTTGGACCATAGGCTTCCATAAAAGGAATAT